>NZ_CP136910.1:3300000-3600000 GCF_033100115.1 Anaerocolumna sp. AGMB13020
TTTCTAAAGGCACTATTGACCACCCTTCTCTGGACGGCTGTTAATATGGCATTACAGCTGGTACTGTCTTATTTTATCGCCTTGGGACTTAATGCGCCGGGACTAAAGTTAAGGCGGCTCTATAAGACATTACTTATGTTTCCCTGGGCGATGCCTGCTTACGTATCCATACTTCTGTGGCGGGTTGGTATGTTCAATACGGAATTTGGATTATTCAATAAATGCCTGTCAGCCCTTGGACTGTCAAAGGTGAATTTTCTCTCTGAGAATATACCTGCGTTTCTATCCTGTATGATCTTAAATCTATGGATGGCTCTTCCCTTTATGATTATGATGATAGACGGAGCCCTGCAAAGCATAGATAAGTGCTATTACGAGAGTGCAAAACTTGATGGTGCGGGGTTCTGGAAGCAGAATCTGCATATTACGATTCCCTTTATTAAGCCGATTATGGCTCCGGCTGTGATAATGACGACCTTTACCACTTTTAAGCAGTTCGATATCTTCTATCTGCTGACCATGCAAAAAGGTGCCTATACAGGTGCGACGATACAGACAATTATTACTTATGCACATCAGAATGCATTTGTTTCAAACAATTACGGACTGTCTTCGGCAGTATCTATTATTATATTTGGTATTATTATTGCACTCTCCCTCTTTACCAACCGGGGAGTAAAGGAGACAGGAGAGATGGCGTTGAGGAAGAAAGGAGGGGCATATGACAAAGCATAAAGTACGAAAAGCAGTAGGTTATTCTGTTTTGAACCTGGTCTTTCTATGTTTGTGTTTTTTGGGGCTGATTCCAATACTTTATGCCCTCTCGCTTTCCTTAAGTTCAGGAGGCGGAGCATTATCATCAGGCATTACCTTCCTTCCGAGTAATCCAACTCTGGATAATTTTAAAGCCATAATAACGGAAGAGCCTTTTCTTATCTGGCTCAAGAACTCATTTATCTTAAGCCTTGGTACAATGGTCATTGCCATGGGGGTTTCTGTTGAAGCAGCTTATGCTTTTTCCCGCTTCCGATTTCCAGGGAGGGGAGGCGTACTTAAGCTATTGTTGCTTTTAAATGCTTTTCCTCAGATATTATCTATGTTTGCCTTGTTCAGGCTGTTTAAGGAACTGGGACTTTTAAACAGACATTTAGGTTTGATTCTTATCTATGCGGGTTCCATGTGTATTTTTGGAATATGGAATATGAAGGGGTATTTTGATACGATACCCCTTGAAATCGAAGAAGCCTCAAAAATCGACGGAGCCGGAAATTTGAAACTGTTAGCAGCTGTTATTCTTCCGTTGGCAAGACCTGCGATTATTGTAACCTCTGTTATGATCCTGATTTTTGTATGGAATGAGTATCTGTTTGCGACCACCTTTATGCTAAGCGAAGGAAGTTATTCTTTGGCTGGGGGTCTATATCAGTTACAGACAGGAGATTACGGCAGGAGCTGGTCCATGTTTTCAGCAGCAGCCATCCTGGTGTCCATTCCGATCCTTATTATTTTCTTTTTCATTCAGAAATATATGGTATCCGGCCTGACCTCCGGAGGAGTCAAGGGGTAGGTAAATGTATCAGGGATAAGGCTAGAGGCTGAAGTAAATTTAGCCTGCTGCAATAATGCAGTGCAGAGAGCCAGGAGGTAAAGCGATTCAACTGATTATATCATTAATTTCCCCATGGGGCTGCTGTGGCATCCGGATTGGAAGAAAATCAAACATAGAAAGGAAGCCATCGTAATTCTTTCAATTATTATTTTGGCTATATCCCAGGTGCGCCTGCGATAGATGGATACAGAAATGAACAAAAGTGCAATTTTACATATTCCTCAGTCTCAGTATGCTTTTCCAAACAGCGAGTTTAATATGACCATTCGTTTAAGGGCAGCAGTGGAAGACACAATCACCTGCAGTTTATACATCGGGGACAGAGCCTGCAGCAAGAGCCCGGTGGAATTTACCCGTCTGCCCATGAAGGTTGTTGTGAAAGACGAAGTTTTTGCTTATTATGAGGCGGTATTTGATACAACCTTTAACAGGGTATGCTATTATTTCAAACTGGAGGAAGGAGAGGACTGGGTATATTATTACGCCGATAGATTTACCAGAGACTTACCGGATATAACACTGGAAGGCAGGTTCATTGAAGGGCGCAGTGAATATTATCAGTATCCCTTTATCCTGAGAGAGGAAATACCGGTGGTACCGGAATGGTTTAAGGAGGCAGTGGTCTATAACATTTTTCCTGACAGCTTTGCCACTGGAAAAGAAACCTTAAATAGAACAGAGAAACAGCTTAAATTAAAAGATGGAAACTTATCAAAGGGATCCCTGGGCGGGACTATACAGGGAATCAAGGAAAATGTTGATTATATGAAAGAACTGGGATTTAACTGCATCTATCTGAATCCCATTTTTACGGCAGGAGAATATCATAAATATGATCTGCTGGACTATTACCATATCGATCCATGTCTTGGCAGTGATAAAGAATTTAAAGAGTTGGTGGAAGTAATTCACAGTAAGGGGATGCGCATTGTTATTGATGGTGTCTTTAATCATTGCAGCTGGTATTTCTTTGCTTTTGATGACGTAGTAAGGAACGGGGAGAAATCAATATACAAAGACTGGTTTTATGACCTTACCTTTCCGGTTATCAGGCCGGAGAGCGGTGAGATACCGGAATATGCCTGCTTTGCCTATGAGAAGAAAATGCCAAAGCTCAATACCTCTAACCTGAAAGTGCAGGAATATTTTATTGGAGTCTGCAGGCACTGGCTTAAGGAATATAAGGTAGATGGCTGGCGTCTGGATGTTGCAAATGAGGTGGCAAGAGATTTCTGGAGAGCGTTTCGAAAGGCGGCCAGGGAGGAAAATCCGGAGGCAGTACTAATCGGTGAGGTGTGGGAAAATGCAGAAACCTGGCTTAGGGGAGATGCCTTTGATTCCACTATGAACTATGATTTTAGAAAACATTGCAGAGAGTTTTTTGCCTTTGGCAGCAGGGATGCCTTTCAGTTTGCCGGAGACATTGGAGCCATGCTGCTTCGGTATCCCACTAACATCGCACTGGGGCAGCTGAATTTACTGGATACCCATGATGTGCCGCGATTCCTGTCTCTTTGCAGGCAGGATATGAGGAGGTGGAAGCTTGCCTATATCTTTCTGATGCTGTTTCCCGGCGTTCCCAGCCTGTTCTACGGAGATGAGAAGAAAATTTTCGGGATAACAGAAGCAGAATACAGAAAGCCTATGGAGTGGCAGAGCAAGGACGAGGACTTTGAAGCATTTATAAAGGAGGTTCTTTCCATAAGGAAGAAATATATTACCGCTGCCGCCGGGTATGAGGCTGTTCAGGCAGAGAAAGGAAGCAGGTTGTATTCCTTTGTCCGAAGAGGCTTAAGTTCAAGAATCCTTGTTTGTTTAAATGCCGGGGAACAGGAGGAAGTGACAGATATTCCGGAAAATGCCGTGAAATTACTGGAGTATAACGTTATGGACAGAGACAGAAACCAGGCAACGATTTTAGCATTTGGATTTGGTATTTATCTTATAGAGTAAATGTCTTATAGAGTGATATTTTGTAGAGAAGATATTTTGTAGAGAAGATATTTTATAGAGAAGATATTTTATAGAGAAGATATTTTATAGAGAAGATATTTTGTAGAGAAGGTATTTTATAGAGTAAATATTTTTATAGAATAAATATTTTTTAGAGTAATTATTTTATAGAGTAATTATATTAAACAGTATATATTAAAGAGTAGATATTTTATAAAGTAGTTATTTTACAAAGTTGATTTCATTAAAAGGAAAAGCTGATAATTGCAAGCTTTTATAGATTAGCAATCAGTAGAGTAGTATGTTATAAAGTGAATGTGTTTTTAAATTTGTTTAGCAGGGCTGTTACAGGAATACAGATTTGCGGATATGATTTTCCTCCTGGCATTTTGGCTGACAGATGATGTGATTTGTGTTGAAAGCGGGCTTTTTATGTACGTTTACAGCAGATAAATCTTATCGGAGGTCAGGTAAATTGCTGATGAGATAAATTCTTTCCGAAAAGCTGCATTTTAGGACAGTCCTTTTTCAATGTTTCTAAAGCGGTTGAAATGACGTAACCCATAGGTTATAATGAGTCATACAGAAAACTCAGAAGGAGTTGTGTTACTCTGACAAAAAACGTAATATGATAATAAAGAGCGGAGTAAAATGGTTATTTAGAAAGAGGTTAGGATGAGATACATTAATGATTTAAGAGATGGGGAAATGATTTCTGAAACCTATCTGTGCAAAACAAAGCAATCACTAAAGACGAAGGCTGGCAAGAGTTACTATTCCCTGCTGCTACAGGATAAATCTGGAACATTGGACGGTAAGGTATGGGAGTTATCCCAAGGTATCGACCATTTTGAAAGCATGGAATACATTCACGTAGAGGGGCAGGTCGTGAATTTTCAAGGGGCAATTCAGCTTAATGTCAAGAGAGTCCGCAGAAGTCATGAAGGAGAATATGATCCGGCGGATTTTGTGCCTACTTCGGGGAAAAATATCAATGAGATGTACAGTGAGCTGTTAAAATATATCAGTAAAACAAAAGATAACAACCTTAGAAAACTCTTAGAGAGCTTTTTTGTAGAGGATTCTGATTTTGCGGACAGGTTTAAGAGACATTCTGCGGCTAAAAGTGTACACCATAGTTTTGTTGGCGGTCTTTTAGAGCATACTTTAGGTGTGGTAAGACTATGTGATTATTATGCAGACCATTATCCGCTATTAAATAGAGATTTACTGGTTGCCGCAGCCATGTTCCATGATATCGGAAAGATGGAAGAGCTGTCTCGTTTTCCGGAGAATGATTATACCGATGATGGTCAGCTGCTGGGACATATTTATATCGGCACGGAAGTTATCAGTGCCAGAATCAAAACAATACCTGGCTTCCCGCCTGCCTTAGCCTCTCAGCTAAAACACTGTATCCTTGCACACCATGGTGAGCTGGAATACGGTTCTCCTAAAAAACCTGCTATTATTGAAGCACTGGCACTTAATTTTGCAGACAATACGGATGCAAAGCTTCAGACTATGACGGAATTCTTAAACGGTGGAGATGAAAAAGCTACCTGGCTTGGTATGAACAGATTGTTCGAATCCAATATCAGAAGGACTGTCTTTTAAGATGTAACGGAAGGAATAAACGGTGAAAGAAGATACTGTCTTAAAGAAAAATGAAGAGTGCACCATAACCATAGAGGATATGGGAAATGACGGAGAGGGTATTGGCAAATACCAGGGTTACACCTTATTTGTTAAGAATGCTTTAGTTGGTGATACCGTTCGTGTCAGAGCAATGAAGTGTAAAAAGAATTACGGTTACGCCAGGCTTATGGAAATAATAGAACCCTCACCCTACCGGGTGGAACCCAAGTGCAGCATTGCCACTCAGTGCGGCGGCTGTACGTTGCAGCACCTGGATTATAAGGAGCAGCTTCACAGAAAACAAAAGAAAGTAACTGACTGTATTGAAAGGCTGGGAGGGATTACAGAGGGATATACCCTTTACCCCATTATTGGGATGGAAAATCCTTATTATTACCGTAACAAAGCTCAATTCCCGGTACGAAGAAATAAAGATGGAAAGGTAGCCATTGGTTTCTATGCCGGTGGTACCCATTCAATTATAGATACGGAGCATTGCTGTATTCAGGCGAAGGAAAATGAGGATATTATAAGAGTTGTCCGAAAATTTCTGGAGGAAGAGAATATCAGCATATACGACGAAGAGACGCATAAAGGCCTGGTAAGGCATATTCTTACCCGCGTAGGTTATGTTACCAAAGAGATTATGGTCTGCCTTGTGATTAATGGTAAAGATTTGCCTGTTAAGGAGAAGTTGATAGAGAAACTTAAGGAAATACCGGGGATGAAGAGCATTTCCCTGAACGTCAACAAGGAGAAGTCCAATGTCATACTAGGGGATAAGGTGATTGGGCTTTGGGACAAGTCTCTTGAGGCTGAGGGCTGGGAAAAAGATAAGTCTGCTATTACTCCTTATATTACGGATTATATCGGGGAAGTCAGATTTCGTATATCACCCCTCTCTTTTTATCAGGTTAACCCTGTTCAGACAAAAGTTTTATATGAAAAGGCACTGGAATTTGCTGATTTAAAAGGCAATGAGACGGTCTGGGATCTGTATTGCGGAATCGGAACCATTTCTTTATTTTTGGCAGAGAAAGCGAAGCAGGTATACGGTGTTGAGATAATACCTCAGGCCATCGATGATGCCAGGGAGAATGCAAAGCTGAATGGGATAGAGAATGCTGAATTTTTTGTTGGCGCGGCGGAAGAGGTGCTTCCGGAGAAATACAGCAAGGAACAGATTTATGCAGAGGTCATCGTGGTGGATCCGCCCAGAAAAGGATGCGAAGAAAGTCTTCTGGATACCATCGTTGCGATGGCACCAGAGAAAGTTGTTTATGTTTCCTGTGATCCTGCCACCCTTGGGAGAGATATTAAGTATCTTAGCAGCAGGGGGTATGAACTTAAGAAGGTTCAGCCGGTAGACCAGTTCCCACATACGGGACATGTGGAGACCGTCTGTTGTCTACAAAAGGTGAATATGTAGAAATCCTTGGAGTTACGCACTTTGCGGGGTTTTTTAAGTTCACTGGAAATTAAATTTTGGAAGAAAAAAAGATTTTGGGCGAGATTAAAGTCTCGGTAGTTATAGAACTGGTATGAGTAGACACAAAAATATATCGTTCATAAATCGATTTATTTTAGTAAAATAAACCATCAACAACTTTAAACGAAAAAGCCGAATGACCGCATGTTTTCAACATCTCTGATGTGAAAGCAGGCGGTCTTATTTTTTTGCCAGTTTTCACATGATACCTACGATAATAGCTAAATATGAGTTGGAAAGGCTGACAGAGAAACAGAAATCCTTGTATCTGAATCGAACAGAGTTTAAGAGAAAATCATCGCGTAATATTGATTGGGATTCTATTATTTCTACAGAACAAGAATACAGGAAACAGCTGGATGACATTAATCTGGAAAAGAAGAGACTACAGAAAGAAATCAATATTGGAAATCGTTGCCTGAAAGAAGTACTTTATATTGGTCTTTTGGTTCCAGAGAGTATTGAAAATGAAATGTATATGATGTGAAAGTACCTAGAAAGGCCATGGTAACTTAAGTCAATTGGAATTACATATCAGTATATTTCTGATGAAACAGAAGAGTTATTGTAGGCTTGAAGAGACATTACGAAAGAAATCTGATAGTAAGCAATATTATAGAGAATGAGTAAAAATAAGATAATATCAGTAACAAAATAACAATAATTATTATGTAAAGTAGGTAGCTGCAAAACATTTAGTATTGACATACTAAATGTTTTGCAGTATGATACAATTGTGATAGGAGGTGCCTTAGTGAATAATACAATTTTAGATGGGATCAATCTATTATATCAGCGTGGAGTCACGTCAAGAGAGGAACTTCTCATTGAGTTTTTACGCGTGAAGATGACTCAAAAATATGTAAAGAAGAACACCAGTGTAGATGTACTTTTTTCTAAAATGAAAGAAGTAACGGAACACGAACTTGGAATGTATAATGCAGACCGGGTTGATTTTCAGAATATGTTTCATGCGTTTCAGGATGCAGATACTATAGAATTTGTTACTTATGTTTATAAAGATGACAAAGGTGGAAGCGTTGTTAGCCCTAGATGCCTCACAGATAATATGAAGGAAAGGATTCTTCATATAAAGCCAAAAAACATGTTGATAACAGAAGCAGAAAAACATCTGAATGGTTTAAATGATTTAGTCGAAGCTTGCAGTGGTAAAGTAACATTAACAAGTCAGAATAAAAAATTTTATCTTCTGCTACAGATGGTTTATGAAAATCAAGACAACGTGCAGGTTAAACATCTTTCGATATACAAAGATTTATTGGTTGAGGACAGATATGATTATATATTCTGTTTACCAGCATTTGGGTTCAAAATGAATGATGTACCTGACATTTTTTATACCAGAGACTCAGATGGTATAGCATTACAGAATCTACTGAATTACTTAAATAATAGTGGGAAATTAGATTATATTTCGCCAGCAAAACTTCTTTTTTCGGCTATGGGATTTGAAAAGTTAAGGAAGGATGTAGAAGAAAATTTTGCATTAGAGAGTTTGTTTATTCTTCCAGATGGTCTTTTTAGACCTTGGACTGCTATCAAAACATATTTACTTTCCATAACCAAGGAAAATAAGAAGAATTTGCTCATTGGTTCTTTCGAAATCAAAAAAGATTGTTTTCAATATGATGAAAAACGAGAAATATCATATGCAGAATTTTTAAACCATGAGGATTGGAGAATAGAACTTCTCTTATCAGACGAAAAGGAATGTTTGCAGCAATTCAAAACCTCAGATATTCCAAAGAAAAAACTGAAAGATGTCGCAGAGATATTTCGAGGAAAATCGATCTTGAAGAAAGATGCACTGATCGGTGATATTGCCGTACTAAATATCAGCAATATAGAAAATGGTGAAATCAATTACAATGATCTTGAAACAATTCGTGAAGACGAACGAAAAATCAAGAGGTATGAACTTCTTCAAGAGGATGTTGTTTTATCTTGTAGGGGAACCGCTATTAAATCAGCAGTGTATGAACAGCAAGAACAAATTGTGATTGCATCATCCAATATCATTGTTATTCGACCAGGGAAAGAAATACTAGGTGATTATGTTAAAATATTCTTTGATACACCAGTAGGAATTATGATGATAAAAAGTTTCCAAAGAGGAAGTACAGTAATGAATATTAATCATACAGATATTATGGAAATGGAAATACCAATACTTCCAATGGAAAAACAAAGAGAAATGGTAAATTCTTATAAACAAGAAATAGAAATATATAAAAAGGCAGTTCTGGAAGCGACTCAAAAGTTGGAGCAGACAAAGAATGAAATATACAATGTATTACAGGGAGGAAATATATAATGGCTGACGTTACATTAGGATTTGAAAACCAGTTATGGGATATGGCAGATAAAATGCGAGGAAGAATGGGTGTAAAAGATACAGAATACGGAAATGTTGTATTAGGACTTATTTTTCTAAAATATATCTCTGATAGCTTTGATGAAAGATACAATGAGCTAAAAGAAGAAGGAGATGGTTTTGAAGAAGACCGAGATGCCTATACAGAGAAGAATGTGTTCTTTGTCCCACCATCTGCAAGATGGGAATTCATCAAGAAAAGTGCAAAATTACCGACAATTGGTCAGATTATTGACGATGCTATGATTGCTATTGAAAGAGAAAATAAAACATTGAAGAGTGTTCTTCCAAAAACATATGCAAGACAGGAAATTAATAAGCAGGTGTTAGGAGAATTGGTGGATTTATTTTCTTTCAATCTTGGAAGTAAAGAAGCGAAGGCTCAGGATATCCTTGGAAGAGTATATGAGTATTTCCTTGGAAACTTTGGATCTACAGAAGGAGAATACTATACACCGCCTTCGATTGTACAGTTATTAGTAGATATGATTGAACCATATGAAGGGCGCGTTTACGATCCTTGTTGTGGAAGTGGAGGTATGTTTGTACAGTCTGCAAAGTTTGTGAAAGCTCACGAAGGCAAAGTCGATAATATCCACATTCATGGGCAAGAATCTATCGCAGAGACGTGGAGGCTTTGTAAAATGAATCTAGCCATACGTGGTATAGATGGAAATCTTGGACAGGAAAACGCAGATACGTTTGGAAATGATCAGCATAAAGGTTTGAAAGCTGATTATATCTTAGCCAATCCTCCGTTTAATATAAAAGATTGGGGTGGAGCGAATCTCAAAGAAGACTTGCGTTGGAAATACGGTACACCTCCAGAAGGGAATGCGAATTATGCTTGGATTGAGCATATTATTAGTAAGATGTCTCCGCGAGGAGTGGCAGGCTTCGTTTTAGCTAATGGTTCTATGAGCACGACACAAAAACAAGAGGTTGCTATACGAAAGAATATAATCGAGTATGGAAAACTAGTAGATTGCATTGTTGCATTGCCTTCAAATTTATTTTATAACGTAACAATTCCTGTTTGTCTTTGGTTCTTATCCAGAAAAAGAGATAACAGGAAAGATAAAATCTTATTTATTGACGCAAGAAAAATGGGTACAATGGAAACCAGAAAACATCGAATACTTGAAAATGAGGAAATTCAAAAAATATGTTTAACCTACCATAACTGGCGAGATGGAAAAGATGAATATCAAGATGAACAAGGATTTTGTAAATCTGTTAGTTTGGAAGATGTTAGAAGTACTGGAGATTATATTCTTACACCAGGAAGATATGTAGGAATTGAAGAACAAGAAGATGATAGCGAAGTGTTTGAAGATAAAATGGATCAGCTGGCAAATGAACTTGGGATACTCTTTTCAAAAAGCCATGAGCTCGAAAATAGAATAATAAAAAATTTGGGGGCTTTAGGGTATGAAATTTGATGAGACATGGAAAGAGGTTGAATTAGGGCAATTACTCAATTTTAAAAGAGGACACGATTTGCCAAAAACAAGTATGAATGGAGGAGAAATTCCTGTTGTTGGTTCTAATGGAATAATTGGATATCATGATATATATACAACTGAAAGCCCTTGTTTAACAATTGGCAGAAGTGGGAATATAGGAAAACCATATATTGTAGAGAAAAACTGTTGGGCACATAATACAACGTTATATGTAGATGATTTTAAAGGCAATGATCCTTTTTATCTATATTATCTATTAAAAACCATGAAATTATCTTTTTATGGTGGAGGAAGTGCAGTTCCAACTCTTAATAGAAACCACATTCATCCCATAAAGGTATTTGCAACATTCAATACTAAAATTCAAAAAAGTATAGCTAAATTATTAAAAGATTTTGATATGAAAATAGAATTAAATAATCAAATAAACGATAATTTACTGGAACAAGTGATGGCTTTATTCAAGAACATCTTTGTTGAGTCAAAAACGGAGCACAAAATTTGTAAAGCTGATGAATATTTCAAAATATCTATCGGAAAAACACCACCACGTAAAGAACAGGAATGGTTTTCAACAGATAGCCAAAATATACGTTGGGTTTCTATTTCCGATATGGGAAGTAGTGGAGTATTTATTTCAGACAGCTCCGAATACCTTACACATGAGGCTGTGAACAAGTTTAATGTCGTAATCATTCCCGATAATACGGTATTAGTTAGCTTTAAACTTACGGTGGGCAGAATTGCCATTACAGATGGTGTGATGACTACCAATGAGGCAATTGCACATTTCAAATCATCCAATATGGAAATTAATCCGTATTTGTACTGCTATTTGAAAAATTTCAATTTCCAATCTCTTGGTAGTACATCTTCAATTGCAACTGCAGTAAACTCAAAGATAATCAAGGGCATGCCATTTATAATTCCAAAGGATGATGAACTTCGACAATTTAATGAAGTTGCATTTCCAGCATTTTCTATGATAAAGGCTAATCAGGCTGAGACCAAAAACCTAACACAGTTAAGAGATACAATATTACCTAAATTAATGTCGGGCGAGCTTGATGTTTCTGCTATTGTCCATTAAGTAGATAAATTATCGTTTTTATACATGGAGGAGATACTTATGAAAATACCGATAACAGATTCAATTGTTTTTGCTGTAGCAAATTTAGTTGATGATGCACAAACTGAAACACGAAAACCAAGTCATTATGATTTGGGCGAAGAAATAAGTAGGTGCAAACTTCAAAATGTTGATCCTAATAAAAAGGGTCAGAATTATGGAAAGGCCAAGCGAATGAGAGTTGTGCTGACGTGGGCTTTAGAAAATGATATTGATGCAGGAAGTAAATTGGTTGAGTGTATTCTTAGCTTGATACGTGGTAATGGAGGATTTAGAAATGATTCTCCAAATTATGTCGGAGAGCAATCAATACTTAATGCAGTTGAAGCATTTCGTGTTGAAGGAGTTGCTATGGGCAGTGATGGCGTATTACTTCCAATTGTAATTGAAGATTTACCTTCAATAGAGCAAAAAAAGGCGTTGTTAGCCTATGTAAATCGAGCAAGAAGAGGGGCAGAAGATGCTGCATTGTTAGCGGGTACAAGCAAAGATTTATTAGAAGCAGTATCTGCATACGTATTAACTGAAAAGTTCGGAGGTTATTCTATAAGAGATAATTTCCCAACGGTGTTAGGACAAGCATTTGTAGCTTTAGGATTATCAACAACTCAAGAGAAAAAGAATCTTGGAGAACCAATTCAAAAGGATTTGGAGAGATCAATGTTTGAAACTGCATGTTCAATAAACCGACTCAGAAATAAACAAGGTACAGGTCATGGACATCCATTTGTATCTACCGTCACCAAAGAAGAAGGAAAAGTTGCGATATCTATAATGGGGGCAATAGCGGAATATATGTTAGAAAAATTGTAAGGGAGGGATTTGTGTGAAAAACAAATTCTGTGAATCACAACTTGAAGAAGCAACACTGGAATGGTTCCAGGAACTTGGATATGATATTGCTTTTGGACCGGAAATCTCACCAGAAGGAGATTATCCGGAACGTGATGATTATAGTGAAGTTATTTTAGCAGAACGAATCAGGCAGGCATTAGCAGAATTTAATCCAGAGTTACCAGAAGAGGCTATTGAGGAAGCATATCGAAAGATAGCAGTTCCCCAAAGTCCATCACTCGTGATGAATAACAAGACATTCCAGAAGATGATAACAGATGGAATAGAAGTATCTTATCGTCAGAAAGATGGCACAATAAGGCATGTATTGGCAAAAGTATTTGATTTTGTCCACTGGGACAGAAACGATTTTTTAGCAGTAAATCAGTATACCATTATTGAGAATAGAATTGAGAAAAGACCAGACGTTGTTGTATTTGTAAATGGAATTCCATTAGTAGTAATTGAATTAAAAAGCGCAATCAATGAGGATGTTGATATTTCGGATGCATATAATCAGTTACAGACCTATAAGATGACCATTCCATCACTTTTTACATATAATTCCTTCATGGTAATTTCAGATGGAATTAATGCAAGAGCAGGTACTATTACATCCAATGAAGAGCGATTTATGGCTTGGAGAACTATAGATGGAAACAATGTTGCTCCTTTATCCATTCCGCAGTTGGAAGTCCTAATTAAAGGTATGTTCGAAAGAGAACGGCTCCTTGATATTATCAAACAATTCGTATTATTCCAGTCAGATGGAAAAGACACGTATAAGATTTTAGCAGGATATCATCAGTTCCATGCAGTAAACAAAGCGGTAGAAAGCACAATAAGAGCCACTTCACAAAAAGGAGACAGACGAATTGGTGTTGTTTGGCATACACAGGGAAGTGGAAAAAGTCTTTCCATGGCGTTTTATGCAGGTAAACTGGTTATCAGTGAAGAACTTGAAAATCCAACCATTGTTGTTATCACAGATAGAAATGATTTAGATGATCAGCTATTTGCTACATTTGCAAAATGTAAGGATTTACTGCGTGGAGAACCAGTACATGCTACGGATAGAACAAATTTAAGAGAATTGCTGAATAATCGTACCAGTGGTGGAATTATTTTTACTACTATACAGAAATTTGCACCAGAGAGAAAGTCAACCAGAAAAGAAAGTATACTAACAGATGGTGGATTTTCTGTATCAGAACCTTCGGATTATTATATTGCAGCGGAATCATCAGATGAATACTGTGCAGAACCTATTGTTTTGACAGAGCGTCATAATGTTATTGTAATGGCAGATGAAGCACATCGAAGCCAGTATGGCTTTGGAGCAGATGTAGTCGAAGACGAATCGGGCGCAGACGTAAAATATGGTTATGCAAAGCACATGCGTGATGCATTGCCAAATGCTTCTTTTATTGGTTTTACAGGTACACCGATTGCATTAACAGATAAAAATACAACAGCTGTATTCGGCGATTACATTGATATCTATGATATGACTCGTGCCGTTGAAGATGGTACAACAGTAAAAATCTTCTATGAAAGTCGCATAGCGAAGCTGGAACTGCCAGATGAATTAAAACCTACAATTGATACAGAATATGAAGATATCACCGAATATCAGGAAGAAACCCAGCGCGAAAAGTTAAAGAGTAAGTGGTCACGTCTGGAAGCAATCGTAGGCGCAAAAGAACGTGTTCAGTTGATCGCAAAAGATATTGTAGAACATTTTGAGAAACGACAGGAAGCGCAGGAGGTTGCTGGTGGCAAGGCGATGGTTGTATGTATGAGTCGAAGAATTGCTATCGACTTATACAATGAGATTATAGCATTACGTCCAGATTGGCACAGTGATGATTTGATGTCTGGAAAAATAAAGGTTGTTATGACAGGTTCATCTTCAGATCCGGCGGAGTGGCAGAAGTTTATTGGAACAAAATCTTCCAGAGAAACACTGGCAAAACGAATGAAAGACGTTAAAGATGAATTGCAACTTGTCATTGTAAGGGATATGTGGCTCACAGGTTTTGACGTGCCAAGCATGCATACGATGTATATTGATAAACCAATGCAGGGACATAACCTTATGCAGGCAATCGCTCGTGTTAACCGTGTATTTAAAGAAAAGCAAGGTGGTCTTGTAGTTGATTATATCGGTATTGCAGAGAATTTGAAAACAGCGTTGGCTCAGTACACAGAAAGTGACAGAAAGACGACTGGTGTTGATACAGAAATGGCAGCAGCAGTTATGATAGAAAGACTGGAACTTATTAAAGAAATGCTTCATGAGCATGACTACTCAAAATTCTTTACTGGTACATCCAAAGAAAAAATGCAGGCAATTATCGAGACTATGGACTTTGTCATTGGATTACGTGAAGATGGCAAAAAGGAATACATAAAATATGTGACAGAGTTGTCCAGAGCGTTTTCGCTATGTGCTACAACGGACTCTGCGCAAACTATCAATAATGAAGTAAGTTTCCATAAGGCAGTTAAGGCTTCTCTGGTTAAAATGATTGAAGATACAAAGAAAAAGAAAACAGCATCACAGCTTGACAGTGAATTGAATCAGCTAGTATCTAAGTCGATTTCTTCAAACGAAGTTATTGATATTTTAAGTGAAGTAGGCTTGAACAAGCCTAACATCGCAATTCTTTCTGATGAATTCTTAGAAGAAGTTAAGGGAATGAAGCAGAAGAATCTTGCGGTAGAGTTATTGGAGCGCTTACTGAAAGGCACGATTAAGACCTTTTCCAAGAGAAATCTTGTGCAATCCAAGAAGTTTTCTGAACTGCTGGAACAGTCTATTCGTAAATATCAGAACCGTGCAATTGAAACAACACAGATTATTATGGAACTGATAGAACTGGCAAAACAGATAACAGAAGCCGAAAAAAGAGGAAAAGCCACAGGACTTACCGAGGATGAATTGGCATTTTATGATGCTTTAGCGGACAATGAATCTGCAAAAGAAATCATGGGTGAAGATATTTTAAAGCAGATTGCAAAAGATTTAACAGAAGCAATTAAAGGTAGCGTTACAGTAGACTGGGCAATTCGTGACAGCGTGCAGGCAAAGATGAAGATGGTCGTAAAACGACTGCTTAAGAAATACGGATATCCACCTGATAAGCAGGAAAAAGCAGTGGAAATCGTAATGGAACAAACGAAATTGATGTGTGAGAATGAGGTTAAATAGTATGGCAGGCATAAAGTATGAAATTGTAGAAGAAATCAGCGTACTATCTGAAAATGCAAAAGGATGGAGAAAAGAACTCAATCTGATTAGCTGGAATGATGGAGCGCCTAAGTACGATATTCGTGACTGGGCTCCAGAGCATGAAAAGATGGGAAAAGGTACAAATTTTACGAGAGAGGAAGTTTTGAAGTTAAAGGAGATTCTAAATACAATTATTTAAATGAAAGCCAACACTAGAGGTCAGTTCTTTAGCGTTGGCTTTTGCGTAATTGAGGAGGGTGTATGGCGAAATTTAAGGTAATAAATTCAAAGGAAATTCAGAAGTGAATTTAAAAAGTCGATTGGGATAGCAGATATATTGGGAGATACGGGGAAAATCCTAGAGGCAATTCATCTTTATGAAAAGGATAATGAATATGCTGCTGTTGAAGAATATATTTTTTTCAAGATGTTCTTAAGAGGATTGATATTTTCATAAATTTGTTATTAAGTAGCATTGATTTTTGTTATTTAGTGATAGAAGGGAGGAATCGCTCAGGAAGACGCTCCTCTGACTAGTTGTTCAAAGAAGGCATATCAATGGGATAATACCAGCCTTGAGTTCCTTCCATGCATTTTTAAAAGGGATAGATAAGAAGTTTTAAAAATAGTAGATGATAAACATGCTTACCGTTTAGTATATGAACATATAGAAATATTTCACAACACAGTAAGAATCCATAGTCCTTGTGGATGTTACCAGTTTTTACTTGAACTTTTTCTTAACATAGTACCAAAGACAGTGGGGGACTTTTTTTATTCTGGAGAATCTTGTAAAGAAATGTGATACAAATCTTGACATATAGTACCATATAGTACTATACTATATAGGGAGGTGAAAATCATAAAAACTCATGGTGGTTTTCTTATTACTCAGACCCGGCAATTACAAGGCCGTGTGTTTGACAAACTGCTCAAGGAAAGTGGTGTAGATGCATTTAACGGCGCACAGGGAAGAATTCTGTATGTTTTGTGGGAGCACAAAAGACTTACAATCACTGAAATCAGCCACTTGACTTCGCTAGCAAAGACATCTCTTACGAGTATGCTTGATAGGATGGAAGAAAGCGGATTAATAGAGAGAACTCCAGATAAGCAGAACCGCAGACAAATTATTGTTTCTATTACGAAAAAAGCAATAAGCTATCGCGATGCCTATGATCGTGTATCCGAGAAGATGAATGATTTATTTTATCAGGGTTTCAGTGAAAAAGAAGTTACTTATTTTGAGGACATGTTACACAGAATTATTGTCAATCTTGAAAATTAACAGGAGGGTTATGTACATGAACAATCAAACCAAAGAGGATATAGTCAAACTAGTGGAGAACAGCCGAGATGCGATTGTCTGTTCCATAGATGAAAACGGATTTCCAAATGCGAAAACCATGTTCAAGCGGAAAAATGAAGATCTTCGAGTAATATGGTTCTCATCCAATGTATCAGCCATTCATACGCAACAGTGGGTTAAGAATCCCAACGCCTGCGTTTACTTTATGGATTCGCAAAATATTACAGGATTAATGCTGACTGGTCATATACAGGTTTGTACAGATATTGAAACAAAACAAGCTTTTTGGGTAGAGGGCGACGAAAAATATTATCCCCTCGGTCCTACCGATCAGGATTATTGCATGTTATGCTTCACTTCGAATAAGGGGAATTATTTCGGAGGTCCGCAAAAGTGTCTGTTTGATATCAAGGAGGATATGGAAGAGGTAAATTACGCCTATTCAAACGGATGGAAAGTGGTAGAGACTCTATAAGTACATCGGGATCTTAGCTTTATGAAGCAGCCATAAACAAATACAGTATCATAAAAACTATATTAGGGAGTACTATAAGCTATTAACGCCAAGGCATTACGAGGTTTTGACGGCATCTTTTCATCTACTCAAGGCATAGGGAGACAATTGTCTTAAGGTTAAAAGTGTGAGACTCTGTAAGTATTGAAATGCTGGATTTGAAAGATGTAATAATATCAAAGTAAATATTTTGACTTAATTTTCCCTCGATATATGTTTGTGTAAACATGTCGAGGGTTTTTCTTTTTGAAAAATTGGCCTGAATTACCGAAACGATATGACATCGAAGATGATTTGTACCATGGTTATACAATGATAAAGTCAGCTGATAAAGTGGGTAAAGACAATTCTACAATTGCAAAAGAAATCAGGAAACATTGCATTGGAGAGGAAGGATATAACGCTCACAGCAATGACTGTATGTAGGGTTATTACTGCCAGAAGCAGTCTATATATACTTTTTATGGGTACACCAGCTAATTTTTAGCTGTTTAAGGAGTCATCAGTTCACCCGAAGGCTGAACTGTAACAATATATCGATTAGAAAAAATAAATGTTTATTTTTACCAAATATAGGAGTATAATGTTGCATTATAATATTGTAACTAAACTAAGTTTAAACCAATTCATTATTCTTTGCGATTTTACTGCATATGTCTTTGGTGCAATCCTGATAAAGAACTACTAATTTTCTCGTAAACATAGCATCTGAGCTTCTCAACCATTTCATCATCAGAATAATGAACCGAAATCAAGTGTATGTGATAAGAATACGCAAATGCGCAATAGTGCAAGGTATCATTTTTCACAGAATAATGTACACTACCGATTAAATTAGAAATAATATATCACAAATAACGGAGGGGGTTATTAAACATGTATTTGCTAATTGATAATTATGATTCCTTTGTTTACAATCTGGCGGCATATATACGTGAACTGGGAAGAACAATTATGATAAAAAGAAATGATGAAGTTACTATAAGTATGCTTGAGGCCATAATGAAAGAAGAAAATATTCAAGGCATTATTATATCTCCCGGCCCGAAAAGTCCGAAAGAAAGCGGAATAGCAGGAGATATTATAGTACATTTTCATAAAAAGGTACCGATTTTAGGAGTCTGTTTAGGTCATCAGATTATAGGATATCAATTTGGAGCCATAGTAGAAAAGGGAAACCGTCCAATGCACGGAAAAGTAAATCTAATCTATAATAGCGGAAAGGGCATATTTAAAGAATTACCGTCATCTTTTAAAGTTACCAGATACCATTCCCTGGTTGTAAAGGAAGAAAAATTGCCGAGCTGCCTGCAAATTGATGCGAAATCAGAAGATGGAGCAATAATGGCTATCAGTCATAAATCATATCCGATATATGGGGTGCAATTTCATCCGGAAGCTCTTCTTACCCAATACGGACATGCTTTATTAGAGAATTTTCTGAAAATATGTGAGAAATGAGGAAAAGAAAAATGCATACGGCAGTGAAACAAATGGATTATTATGTTCCCAGTGATGTTATATATGAAAAATTTTCAGAGGAGCCAATGGCAGTTTTTTTAGATTCTTCCTTACATAATGAATTGGGTGGTTACTCTATTATTGGTCTGCATCCTTATTTGGTTCTAAAGGAAATGAATCAAGTCTTATACGTCAATGGAGAAAGCAAAGAAGAGACATTTGAACAGTATATGGAAAGTTATTTGAAAGAGCATGCGGAAGTAAATGAAACGAAACTTCCGTTAATCTCCGGAGGAATTGGCTATTTAACTTATGACTACGGGAGAAAATTTGAAAAGATACCATCCAGGCATACTGCAACTCAGGTAGATATACCGGATGCTTTATTTTGCTTTTATGAACATTATATCATTGAAGATATCAATGATAAAAGAATTTATCTGTCTGCAAAAGGCGAAACTGAGGCCAGCGGACTAAGTTTATACCATCTGGAAATGCTGCTGGAAGAGAAACTGACATTTTCGCGAAGGGAATCTCCCAAAGCAGAAAAGTATGAAAAAAAAGAACATAACCCGACAGGTACTTATATAGCCAGATATGGTAAGGAAGAATATATTCAGGCTGTTGAAGATGTTATCCGGTACATTGTAGAAGGGGATATCTATGTATGCAATATGACGCAGCAATTGAGGATACTTAGTCCCAAACACCCCTATGAGGTATTTAAATACTTAAGAGTACATAATCCATCTCCTTTTGGCGGCTTTTTTAATTATGATACCTTTCAAATTGTAAGTGCCTCACCGGAACGTTTTATAAGAGTGAAAGAGGGAGTGGCAGAAACCCGTCCCATAAAAGGAACCCGTAAGAGAGGGATAACAGAAGAGGAAGATAACATTCTAAAAGAAGAACTAAGAAACTCGGAAAAGGACAAAAGTGAACTTCTTATGATTGTGGACTTGGAACGGAATGACCTGAACAGAGTATGTGAACCGGGAAGTGTACAAGTTGTTGATAATTTTGCATTGGAAACTTACGCTACTTTATACCATTTGGTATCAACAGTTCGAGGTAAGCTGCGGGAGGATGTTACGGTCATGGAGTTACTAAGGGCCAGCTTTCCGGGAGGTTCCATAACTGGTGCCCCTAAAATCAGGGCGATGGAAATTATAGATCAACTGGAAGGTGACCGTAGAGGGTTATATACCGGTACTATCGGATATTGCAGTCTGGATGGAAATTGTGATTTTAACATAGTAATCCGTACAGCGGTTTATCAGAACGGAGAATATCATCTTGGGGTAGGAGGAGGTATCACTTATGAATCGGATACGGAATTTGAATATGAAGAAATTCTGCAAAAAGCCAAGGCAATCTTTGAGGCGGCAGCAGTAGTACAGGAAAAGGATGATGAGTATGGAACAAATTAATTTGGATGCAGGCTATTTCTATGGAATTGGGGTATTTGAAACCATTGCAATCGAAGAAGGGATGCCAATATTCTTAGAAAGACATTTGCTGCGCTTATCCAATGCAGTCAAAGGTTTGGGAATTCAAAATGCAGATTATGAGAAAATGGTAAATAAAACTCAGGTGATGGACTATTTACGAAAAAATCCTCAAAAACATGGGTGTCTTAAAATTACAGTGTCAGACCAAAACCTTATATTTTCAGTCAGGGACAATAACTATACAGCAGAGGATTACAATAGAGGGTTTACAGTTGAACTAAGCCGGGTTTTAAGAAACGAGACCTCTCCCCTGACTTATTTCAAGACCCTGAGTTATGCTGATAATATCCTTGAAAAGCGGGAGGCAAAAAAAAGAGGAGTGGATGAACCTGTTTTTATAAATACAAAAGGGCAATTAACGGAAGGGGCAACTACCAATGTCTTTCTTGTTAAGGATGGACATATACTCACCCCGAAATTAGAGTGCGGTCTTCTAAATGGTATAATGCGTAGTTACATTCTGGAGAATTATCAGGTGTCGGAGGATATTATACTGTTAGAAAAGGTAGAAGAATCTGATGAAATGTTTTTGACGAATTCTTTGCTTGGTATAATGCCGGTGAAACGGTTTGGTGGTAAAGTATTTTCTTCCCGATTAAAGGGGGAGGCACTTTTGGAAGAATATAAAAGATATATAGTATAAATAGAAATATAAGTCTTTGTAATAATATGTTAAATGGTTTAAAAATTTGTTAGAAATGCGAGTTGACAGCTAAAAAAAATAGTAATACAATAAAAATAAATGGCAATACATGGCATAAAATAGCAAAGTATGACAGAGAAATAGAAAAATGGTATACAGGGGAAATAATAAAAGGTAATTAAGAGGCGATGAAAAGATGAATATAACTGAAATCCGAATGAAGGAATTAAAGGAACAGGCAGATATAATTAGTGAAGTAATAGCGCACATTCCTACAGGTGAAAAAAATGTGAATGAGATAAAAGATAATAAAAAGAGGATAATGCATTACTTTAATATTGGGGAGGAAGAATGGTCGGATTGGAGATGGCAGATGAAAAATCGTGTCTCTGATACTAAGATTCTTGCCGGTATTTTTAACCTTGACCCAGATAAATTAAACGAGATCAACAATGTTGACAAAACATATCCCTGGTCAGTATCTCCTTTTTATCTCAGTTTAATTGGTAATGTTAACGTTGAAAATCCATTGGCTTCCATGTGTATACCGGATATTTCGGAACTTTTGGATTCGGAAGGGGTCTTAGATCCCATGAATGAAGCCGAGTTATGTCCGGCGGGAGGTATAACAAGAAGGTATCCCGATCGTCTGATACTTAATGTTACAAGTGAATGCGGCAGCTATTGTAGATTTTGTCAAAGAAAAAGAAATATTAAGAAAAAAGCAACAGAAATTACCACAGATGCTTTCGAAGAATCCATACAGTATATCAGGGATAATGCGGAAATACGTGATGTACTCATAACCGGAGGAGACCCTTTAACATTAAGTGATAAGAGGCTGCAGCAGATATTGGAAGCTGTCCGAAGTATAGAACATGTAGAAATAATACGGATAGGAACCCGTATGCCAATCTATGTGCCCATGAGAGTTACTTCGGATTTATGCGAAATGCTAAAAAAATATTCACCCCTATATATTAACATACATGTTAATCATCCGCTGGAAATCAATTATGAATCCGCTAAGGCAATAGAAAGGCTGATTGAAGCCGGAATACCAGTCTCTAATCAAATGGTAATGTTAAATGGTGTAAACAATGACCCGTATACTGCATTGGTTCTTAACCGGGAATTGCTTAAGGTTAAAGTAAGACCTTATTACATGTTTCATCCTAAAACGGTAAAAAGTACCATGCACTTTCAGTGCAGCATAGAGGAAGGCCTAAAGATTATGGAACTGCTCCGGGGAAGACTCTCCGGCCTGGGTATACCAACCTACGTTATTAACTGCAACGGAGGCTGGGGAAAGGTTCCTTTGCTGCCTAATTACATATTAGATTATGATAACAATACAATTTCCTTAAAAACCTGGGAGGATAAAACCGTGCGTCTGGATATTAATAATCTGCATAATTATGTATTAGAGGAGAGCTTGTATGAAGACTAAGGTTGCAATCGTTGCCTGTCACGATTATTCGGAAGAAAATGTAAGGGAAAGTGTAGCGAAAGCAATAGAGCTTTTAGGCGGATATGATAAACTGCTTGATCAAAGAAATATTATCTTAAAGCCTAATCTTTGCCTTCCTACACATTATAACAACAATTTAACGACCCATCCCCAAATAATACGGCAATTAGGTTTATTGTTAAAAGAGCGGGCTGATAAAATTATAGTAGCAGATACCCCGGTGGGGAAAAGTGACAGTGAGCGGCGGGAAAAGTTATGGGAAGTTACCGGGATTAATGAGGTATTAAGGGAGTTAAAGCTTGAGCGCAGCGATTTAGAAGAACGATTGGTTATGCGTGATTTGAATATAGAGGATGAGCTGGTATCTTTTCCTGTTTCTTCTGCTATATTTGACAACCAGATTATTAATGTTCCAAAATTTAAAACCCATGGTTTCATGCTGTTTACCGGAGGAGTTAAGAACTTATACGGAGTGCTGCCGGAATACTCAAAAAAAAGGCTCCACCGTGAATTAGAGGAAAAAAATAAATTTTCCCAACTGCTTCTTGAATTATACCGGATGGTTCATTGCAAATTTCACATAATGGATGCCGTGGTCGGTATTCAGGGAGAGGGTCCCGGAGCCAAAGGAGAACCAAGAAAAATCGGATTAATTATGGCTAGTGAGGATGGGGTTGCTCTGGATTCTGTGGCAGCGGCGATAATGAATACGGAACCGCATAACATTCCCACCAACTTTTATGCCCACAAGCTTGGAATTGGGCAAACCGACTTAGCAGAGATAGAGATTGTCGGAGGTGAGATTGAGAATTACATTATCAGGGATTTTAAGCTCCCGTTAATTAATGAGCATACAGACCGGATATCTCAGAAGCTGTTCCACTTATCCCGTTATTCTGTAGAAGTGAATGAAGATAAGTGCAGAAAATGTGGGTTATGTGAACAAAATTGTCCCAGCCATGCAATTTATATGACGGAGGATACCCTCGCTATCACGAATGAAAAATGCAAATCGTGCCTGGTCTGCCATGAAATATGCCCCTTTGGAGCTATAGAATTTTCAAGGTACTCCTTTTTGGCGGAACTGTCTAAGAAAGAGAAAGATAAGAAAAAGGCAGATAAGATAAAGGCAGGTACTCCCAAAGAAAAATGGATTTTAATGTTCGGAAATCCGGAT
The DNA here is from genome assembly GCF_033100115.1 of Anaerocolumna sp. AGMB13020. NCBI lineage: Bacteria > Bacillati > Bacillota > Clostridia > Lachnospirales > Lachnospiraceae > Anaerocolumna > Anaerocolumna sp. AGMB13020. Next base: position 3,323,835 of record NZ_CP136910.1, read on the forward strand.
TCACAGCATATGTTCCGAAAAATTAAAGCAAGAGGATATAAAATTGCATTGATACATGATAAAGAACCGAGGACGGATTTTTCCATATGTGACGCCGTATATAAGAATATGGATTACAGCAGGTGGGAAGCAGATGATATTGCCGGAGTTGTAAATGTCCATAGTGAGAGGAGTGTACTCCGATGCGCCCAAGCTTGTGAATACTATGGTTTACCGGGATATAATGTTGAACAGGCCAAAATACTTACCAATAAAAAAATGCTGAAAACAGTTTTGGCTGAATATAATATAAAAACTCCCGCTCACGAATTTTTGCATAATTACCGGGAATTGGTTGAAGGCATGGATAAATTAAAGCCGCCTTATGTGTTAAAACCAGTGGACAGCTCCAATACGCGAGGCGTCTTTTTATTGCAGGAGGATAAAATAAGCGAAGATATTTTTGAACAGGTTTTATCTTTTTCTGAAAGCAAAGAAGCGGTACTGGAAGAGTATGCAAAAGGGGAAGAGTATGATGTAACCTGTGTAGTATGTGATTATGAAATCATATATCTTTTTATAAATAGACGTATCCGGCATGAAAATGGACAAGATTTCGGTAAGGCAATCGGATTTCAGACGGTTAGCCTTCCTGATTCAAAAATGAAGGAGCTGGAACATTTGTGCAGGAGCTCTGTTAAGGAACTTAAGATAAAAAGGGCTGTAGTCAGTTTCCAGTTAATAGATGGTGAAAAGGGCTGGTCTATTATCGAGGTGGCAGGCAGATTAATGGGAGGAGGTATTTTCGAATTTATTTATTTTGTAACGGGAATAGATATGGACAGTATTTTATTAGATTTGGCACTGGATAAACCGATACGTGCCGTTTCAAAGAAAGAATGCCGGCCAGCAGCTTATTTATTTGCTGACAGCCTGCTGGATAAACCAAAGGATATTCATATGAAATTGGAGGGAATGGATGAAGTCAGAAAGGTTCCCGGCGTTTTTTTGGTAAATATCATAGATAAAACAGTAGGCAGCAGAGAGCAGGGAGAAGAGTACAAAGAACTAAGCGGGGGAGTGCTGTGCTTTGGCAAAAGTGATGAGGCCGCCTTAGATACCGCCTTTGCTTCCTTTAAAAGATTAAAATGGATTTAGCAGTCGAAATACATAGTAACGGAGGGGTTATATGTTAGTAGAAACCATTTTGAGACAGGCTGGGATCAAACCGAATTTTACAGCGGTTATGGACCAGGTGAGGTCTGTCACCTATAAAGAACTATATGATGAAATCTTAAGCAGAGCCGAAATGTTATCGGATTTTGTTGCGGAAAACGGAGAGCCCGTCGGATTATTATTTCCCAATTCGGTGGATGCGGTAACTTGGATGCTTGCAATGGCAAAAACAGGACATCCGGTTATTTTATTTGGATCTAAAATGAAAGAAAATGAAGTGAATTATCATATAAATAGAATCGGTCTTAAACTTACCATAGCCGACAGAAGGATCGTTACCGGCTGGAATGGTTTAAATCAAACGCTGTACCCTTTTTCGGGAGCGGATAACTCCGTTGCTCTGAAACATCCCCGGGAATTAAACCGGCAGGAAGAAGAGAAGTTTACTGCCTTTGAAAAAGGAGATTTTATTTGCCATTTTACCAGCGGTTCCGAAGGTGAACCCAAAGCGGTAATCCGTACCCTTGAAGCGGTAGAATCAGAAATAATCGATACTTTTGTTACCATTAATTTGAAGGATGAACAAACTTTTCTTACTATTCCACCTATCTGTCATTCCTTTGGCTTAATAGCCGGTGCATTACTTCCCTTATATTACGGACATAAATTAATACTGGAAGAGGAATTTCTTCCGGAAAAGATACTTAATATCATAGATACCAATAAGGTAAATGTATTATTTGCCGTACCCTACATGTACTATCTACTCAATAAACGGTTGAAATTGACAAAGATGGACTTCTCAAGCATTACTATGTGTTTTTCGGCAGGAGCACCTATGGATGACAGTGTTTCAGAAACCTTTCGGCAGTTTACCGGAGTAAGGATTATTCAAGATTATGGTTCCACGGAAACTGGAGTAATGTGTCTGAATCTGGAAACGGACCGGCTGCCGAAATCGGTGGGCAGACCTGTTGTAAACCGAACTATAAAATTAATGGATGAAGAGGGGAAAGAAATTAACACAAATGAGGAAAGCGGAGAAATATGCATACTTAGTAAAGCCAATGTCAGGACATACCTTTACCCCCAGGAATTAAACCGGCAGAAATTTATCGACGGTTACTTTAGAACCGGTGATTTAGGGAGATTAGGCCAGGAAGGGGAAGTTTACATCGTCGGAAGGCTAAGTTCTATTATGAATGTCGCAGGTAATAAGGTGGATCCGGTAGAAGTTGAAAACGTAATAAAATCAATTTCCGGGGTAAAAGAAGCCGTAGTCGTCTGCATAGATGATATCAATAGAGGCAGCATTATAAAAGCTTATGTGGTTGCGGAAGAGGACATAGAGGAAGCCTTTGTTAAAAAATTCTGCAAAACCCAGATGGCAGATTACAAGGTGCCGAAAGCAGTTGTATTTATGAACGAATTGCCAAGGAGCCAGACCGGAAAAGTATTAAAAAAATATTTAGTGAAGGAGTTCTGAAGATGAATGAGGTAAAGCAAAAGAGAGAAGATTTTATTAATCAATACCCGCCACTTAACTTATTAAATAAACAGGATATCGGGAAAATATGGGCAGAAGAAGATTTCCATCTATATGTTCACATACCCTATTGTATTAAAAAGTGCGACTTCTGTTATTATGTTTCCTATGAAAACAAAAACGGTCAGATCCCGGAGGAATATCTGGAGGCACTAAAAAAAGAAATACGTTTGTATGGCGGGATGGAACAGTTTAAAAACCGGAAGGTTCGTTCTATCTATTGGGGAGGCGGTACCCCTACTTTAATGAGCCTTTCCCAAATCAAAGACCTTTTAGAGGTCATATGGGAGAGCTTTCAGATTCATGAAGATGTGGAATTTTGCTGTGAAGTTCGTCCAGGACCGGAGACAACGAAAGAAAAAATTATGCTGATGAAAGAATATGGACTTAAACGTGTCAGCATTGGTTGTCAGAGTCTTAACGACAATGTGCTGAAGCTAAATGGGAGAAACCATAACTCCAATACATTCTATAAAACCTTTAATATGGTTCGGGAATGCGATGTGTTTTCCATCAATGTTGACTTGATGTCAGGTTTACTTGGGGATACGCAGGAAACATTTCTATATTCAATTGATGAGATGATAAAACTAAGACCTGAGAATTTAACCATATATAAGTTGGAAGTATACTTAAATAATCTATTATACAAAAAAACCTTAGGACAGGAGGCTAGATTTATAACAGATGAAGAGGAAGCGGAGCATGTAGAAGCAGCGTATAACAGACTGCTGGAGAACGGATATCTCTTATCTGATAATTATAGTTTCTGCTCCGAGGATAAATACAGGCAGATACATAGATATAATACCTGGGAAGGGGAAGACATGATAGGTGTGGGGCTGTCCTCTCATTCCTGTTATGGTTTAACAATTTATCAAAATGATAACCGAATGGCTGATTATATGGAACAGCTTCAAAACGATAAACTTCCGATTCGCCGGGCATATGAATTTTCTGTTTATGAAGATATGGTCAGAATGATCATATTCGGAATTAAAAGCGTATCTTATCCCCTTGAAAAATTCTCAAGGAAATTCGGTATCGGTGCGGATGTGATTTTTGCTGATAAGCTGTCGTATTTACAGAAAGAAGGCTACATCGATATAAAAGATGGTATCTTGAATACAACCTTAAAAGGAGCACTGTACGCGGATGATGTTGTGCGAATTTTTTATCCGGATAGATACAGGGATGCCGTATTGGCGCATAAAGCCAGAGGTTAATGGACCAGGTAAATTTACGGTTATGAGAAGAGAATGCGTAAGCAGCGGTATATAAGAGTTTAAATTATAGGAGGTTTAATATGAGCAGAGAAGAAATATTAGTAAAGTTAAAAGAGATATTGGGTAGTAATCAATTTCTATTTTCAGAGGAACAAATCGAAAAGATAAATGAAGATACCTCCCTGATATACGATCTTGTAATGGACTCCATACAAATACTGGAGCTTTTGGTTACCATAGAAGAAGCTTTCAGTCTGACTTATGAGGCACAGGATCTTAGTGCAGATTTATTTGATAAAGTATCCAACCTGATAAGTTTTGTTGAAACCAAGATAGCCTAAGCAGGCAAATCAGTAGGGCAGCTAATGGCAGCACCGGAGTATTAAGCGGGTGAATGATATGATAATTGAAGAAATGGAAAAATACATACAGGAAAATATTCCTGAGCTTTATAATATATGCCTTTATCAGGACGGAAATATGCTCTTTAACAAGTATTATCAACGGTATTCTTATCCGGATTACGCCGTTAATATTAAATCCGTTTCTAAAATTCTGTTAGCCTTGGGAGTAGGTGCGATGCTTAAGGAACATCTGATAAAAGGTGTAAATCAGACGGTGGCGGAACTTTTACCGGATTATGCGGCAGATATTTTGAAGGATGAGAAAGAGGAGGAGTTAAAACTTTATCACCTGCTTACCATGACATCCGGATTTTCCTGGCAGGAAAGCGGCCCGTCCTTTTTTGAATGGCTTAAAAGCAGTGATTGGGTTTCTCATGCTCTTTATTGTCCACGGCGGAATAAACCTGGTACGGTGTTTCTATACAATACGGCCAATTCTCATTTAGTGTCTGCCATTATCAAACAGCAGACAGGAGAAAATGCTTACGACTTTGTTCGAGAAAGTATCTTGAAACCGCTGGGAATTAATCATGCTCTGTGGCAAAAAGCACCGGAAGGAAATGATTATGGCGGAGGAGATTTTTTTCTGGCACCGGGGAATGTTGCCAGGATAGGACAGCTGATGTTAAAGGAAGGAGTTTGGAAAAATACAGAGCTATTACCCAAAGGATGGGTAAAGGAATGTCTAACCTCACGCATTTCTGTCAAAGAGGAACTGGCATACGGTTACTTCTGCTTTGGCAGGCAGAATAAATTGGTTAACAGTAAGGGCGAAGCAGCTGTGATTGATACATGGTTTATACCAGGTACCGGAGGACAGTACCTTTACATTATTCCAAAGCTTAATGCAACAGCGGTAATAACGTCACTCCTTACTCCTAACGATGGCAGAGACCCTATTAATCTGCCCGCCGGAAAATTAATGGAGCAGTTTCTGCTAAAAGAGCTTTATGACAATAAATATGGCAATACATGATTACAGGAGGAATAAGCTCATGAGCGGCACTATTATTGTAATATCCGGCCCTTCAGCAGTAGGAAAAAGCAGGGTCATAAAGGAACTTTTAAAATACAATGGAAATTTGGAATTCATTACATCCTATACCACCAGAAAACCTCGTGAAAATGAAGAGGAGGGCAGAGACTATTACTTTGTGAGTGAGGAGGAGTTTTTGCATCTGATTGAAGCCGGAAAGCTGCTGGAGTGGAAGAAAACAGGCTATGGTTATTACGGGACGCCGAAAGATTCTGTCAGGGATTCCCTGCATAAAAACAATACAGTGATTTTGGATGTAGATTCTCAAGGGTTTGCCGCTGTTAAAAAACAAAACTTCGCTTCTGTAAATGGTATTTATTTATTACCGGAATCGCTGGCAGTTTTACGGGAACAGATTTTGGCGCGCGGTGCTAAAAGAGGTATTAACACCACTCAGGATGCCGAAGTACGGTTTCAGGATGCACTAAATTCTATTCGAACGGCTCATAGATATGACCTGGTAATGATTAACGAAAAGGTACCTGAAACTGCAAAAATGATTGTAAAATGGATGGATGTTTTAAAATTCCGGGATAGCCGGGAAGCATTGCTTAAGGAATGGTATAAAGCAAATGATATATTTACCGGATGGGAAAGAGATGAATAAGAAGCAGGGCAACTACAAGCGGCCTGTCTGCGCCATCCGCATATCTATGCTATCACATTCATCAATGTAGCATGTAAATGACCACTAGATAATAATAAAAGGCATAAAACATAAGGAATCATAAAAACAGAAAGGACGCAGCATAAATAAGCAGCATAAAAGTATGAAACATATTGCCTTAATTGGGATAGATGGCTCTGGTAAATCTTCTTTGGCAGGTCAACTGCAGCATTATTTAACAAAAACCTGTAACTATAAAGTGCTGATAGCCACCAGTAATAAAATGAACTCCACCGTCCTGAAAGCAATTGAAAATAAAACAGGAAGAAAAGTAAGTGATGAGTTAAGATTGACAGCTTTTGCCTTTGACCTGGCAATTAAATACCAGCAGGTGGCGGACATGCAGGAATTAGATTTTATAATATGGGACCGGTACTATTATTGCTTATTCGCTTATTTTACAGCACTGAATACGGATTTGAGCAGCGTCAGAGAAATTACTACCATTATGCCGGTGCCGGACTATACATTTTTTCTGGAAATTGATGTGGAAACGGCGCTTGATAGAATTGAGCAAAGGGGAGAACCGCAAAAAAAAGAAGAAAGCTATGATTATCTCAAAGCAGTTCAAAGGGAATATATACAGATTATGAAAGACAGCAATGCGGTTACACTTAACACCGGCTGTCCAAGGGATGAGTTGCTAAAAGTTGCCTTAAAACATATTTTACAGGTACATTAATTTTAACAGGGAAGAAGGAAAAATTGGTACCGGCAAAACTGAAAAGATTGTTAAGGCTACTATAAAACAGGAGGAGAGAGGATATGTTTAAATTATTGAGTAAGGGGATTTGTGTCAATCCGGGAATTTCCTGCGGTAAGAGTAAAATTATAAATTCAATGGAAGATATTGATTCCGTTTCAAATGGTGACATCGTAGTTCTGCCTAACAGTGATCCTATGTATGCAATGGCCGTTATGTCTGCCTCCGCAGTCATATGTGAAGTGGGAGGAAAGTTGTCCCATATATGCATCGTCTCTTTGGAAATGGGTATTCCCTGTATTACCCAGGCGGCTGGCGCAAGAAAAAGCATAGGTGATGGACAGCTGATTTATGTAGATGCCGAGAAAGGGGAGGTATATCTTGCTGAGTGATGAAGAGAGGCTAAAGCATTACAAAGAGTCGTTAAAATCTGCATGGGGTTATAACGATTACAATGACTGGCCGGTAAAGTTTAATTCGGTAATGCATTTATTTTTAGAAGAATTTGCACAGGAAGTCCTGGAGGACATAGAAGCCATTAGAGAGCAGGGTATTCCCGCCTGCCAGGCGGCAGCGGCTTTTTACAATCCCGCTAAAATTTACCGTATAATCAATCCGGTATTGTATGGAATGAAGAAGCTGGGAAAGAGCATCCGCTGTCAGCAGGAAACCGCCTTATATTTGCTGGAATTGGTTAAAGAGCTGAAGTTCGGCTCGGAATTTAATGAAAACGGAACCAATATTATCTGGAGCCGGGAGAAATTGGAGAAAAATTATTCCCATATCCATTTTACGCAGGCAGATGCAAATTCAGCAGCATTGCTGCAAAGATTTTGCGGCATCATGTGGGCATATACGGAATCAATATTTTTCAGGGCACATGACGTGACAAAAGAAATTCACGGACCCTACAGTCTCTCCGATAAATCTTCCCATCTATTGGTTCGGGAGTATTTAAATTTGAATCCATCTGAAATGTGGAAGGATACTCCTTTGCTGCCATACCGGGATATAATTGTTTATACCGAATACAGTGAGAACTTAAATTTGACAGTGGATGCTTACAACCATTTGTTTTTACAGGAAGGAAATTATAAGGACTGCCTTTTATCCTATGCCATACTTGGAGATGGGGAACCCATGGATATAAACCGGCTACCGGAGATTATCAGTACTATGTTCAATACCATAAAATATATTCATGGCTGGACTGAGAAAGCCGGATGGCAGGAAATTACAAAACGCTACGCGGATATCTACTGGTACCGGAAAAAGGCCTTACGGGACCTGAGGGGGCTGGATTGGCGGGTTCCCCAAAATGTATATGCTAAAATTGATAGTGGTGAAAAAGACATCAGGCGAAAAGATAATTTAGACGCCAGGCAGATAGATCGCTTGATTCAGCTATTAGTTTAAAACAAAGACTTGGTTTAAATTCTAAGGCATGATTTAAAACCAAAGCCTTTATATTGGTTTTAAAACGGAAAGGTACAGGTACAGCAAATGAGTGATTTTTTCATGATGAATTTAGAGGAAATAGCCGTCCATCCGGAAAAATTGCGGCGATACGATGAGCGGATAGAAAGAGAACAGGAAAAATGGTATGACTTTATCAAGCCGGTACTGGCTGAGTTGTCTTCCATTCCATATGCTCTTATAAAAGGACAGGTTTTGTCGTTATTAGCTTATGGAAGTACAGGATACCGGGATTCCAAAGACATAGACATACTGATAGCAAGAAATGATTTGTCCTATATGGATGAGGTATTAAGAAAGTATGGATTTGATTCTGTAATATTAGACGAATTCGGGAATCAGAGAATACTTTCGAGGGCGGAGAAAATAATACTTTTGAATTCTCATCAGGTTACTCCTTATACCGCTTCTGCTGAGCCATTAGGGAAAGTATTAAATATGGATGTTAATGTAGATATTTACGGCAGTGAATATACCGGTACAAGGATAGATATAAAGGACTTTCTATCGGATACGGTCAGCATTGGGATATACGGACAGGAAATCAGAACGCTTACGCCTGTTAAAACATTTATATCTGTAGTGTTGCATCATTACCGGGAAATGAACGCCCCCTATATTTTTAAGGTATGCAATCCGTTAACTACCCGTATGTTCCAGGATGTATACTGCCTGTTTAAGAGGCATCTGGAAAAAGAACTGGAGGCGTTAATACAATATTCCAGGGAGTATGATTTACATAAATATATATATTATATGCTCTATTATACCGGGCTGGTCTTTCAGGATGAAGCCCTGGCAGACAGCATAAACCGTTTTAAAACCCCAGAGGGGGTGGCACTTTTAAACTCTTACGGACTGACGGAAGGTGAAAGAAAAATCTGGAAGCTTGATTTCCCAGACCGGCTGGATGCCCCGGAAATATACAGTATTGTAGAACCGGATTTGACAGAGCGGGATAAGGAAAAAATAGAAGCTGTCTGGAGAGTAATATAAATCGTTATATATCGATGAGAAAACGGATTCATTATCAAGTATTTTAAATGGGGAGTAATAAAATGGGTTATTATTATGGAGAAATAGCATATGCGGATACACCTCCCGGGTTTGTAACGGGAGAGGAAGAGGAGAAATCTCTTGATACAACCGAAGGAAGGCTTGAAAAGTTCACATTTAATGAAGATATTACCGTTTATGCTGCCCTTAAGAAAGATAAACCGAAAAAGCAGGTCTGTGATGGAATATATCTTCACTTTGCAAAAGATACCTTACTTATATGCACCGGTTATCTGTATAATTATCAAATATTGGTAAATACCCCCTTGAGCAGTAATAGTCTTGAAGAAGCGGCCATTGGAGGTGAAATACTAAAGCATTACCGGGAACAGGGGATGGATTGGGTAAAGGACCTTAACGGACAGTTCTCTTTTGTAATATGTGACTTTACAAAAAGAGAATGTTACCTAGGTGTGGACCGAACCGGTATATTCAATTTATATTATGCATTTGCAGAAGGAAGAATGGTTTTCGCTACCGATATGAAATATATCCTCAAGCATCCTGCCATTGAAAAAAAATTAAATTTTAAAGCATTGCAGCAGATGATTTTGTTTTGCAGCATAGCCAGTCCGGAAACCATTGTTAAAGGTATTAAAAGTGTTTCCGGGGGCACTTATGTGAAAATATTGGATAATAATACTGTAGAAGAAGTTGTTTATTGGGATTTAATTTATCCGGATAAGGATGGCTTTACAGAAAAGGAAATAACAGAAAGTAAAGTAATAGAAAGTAAAATAACAGAAAGAGAGTATGTAGAACAGTTCGAAGAGGTTTTTACAAAAGCCCTGTTAAATAAAGCAGATGATGGTGGGTTTAACGGCGTACTCTTAAGTGGAGGACTAGATTCATCTATTGTAGCAGCTCATTTGCGTAAACTCTACCCCGAATCAGATCTATATACCTTTTCGTTGGATTATAAATTTTCCGGTCTTTCGGAAAGTTTGTATCAGAATATGATGGTGGAAGCTTTAAAATCCAGTCATTCCGTCAAAGATTTTGGATTGGAGGAATTTTCTCAGATGCTGCCCGGAGCGGTAAAAGGAGCGGAAGGCCCATTTTGTGAACTTGGCACCTGTGCTTATTTTCTGCTTTATCAGTTAGCTGCCCAACAAGAATGTGATGTATTCAGCGGACTTGGAGCGGACGAATTATACGCAGGCTATATTACTTATAAAGCGGACCGCTTTAAGAAGAATAACCTTCTACTGTCGGATGCAGATAAAAAAATTAACAGTCTGTTATGGGGAGATGAAAAATTCTCTTATGAAAGCCCAAGTTATGAGGAAGAAATGGTTTGGCTGGAACAGCTGTTTACAGAGGATGCTTATGCAGAGATAGGAAAGAAGAATTGTCTGTTTGAACCGATGTTTAACCGGCATGCCATTGGAAGAGAATTGGAAACCATCAACAGGCGTTCCTACATCGATTTTAAACTCAGGCTTATGAATCATAAAAATTTTCAGATAGCTTCGAAAATGTCCAGAAGCTATGGAATAAGAACCCATTATCCTTTTTTAGATAACCGGATGATTGACTTTGTATGCCGGCTGCCCCGTAATATGCGGTTAAAAGGAAATACGGATAAATACATTGTCAGGGAAGCTGCTAAAACTTATATCCCGCCGGATATAATAAACCGTAAGAAAATCTCCCTGGGGGATTTTACGTATTCGGAAGTCATTGGGCGGCTGCTAAAAGATTACGAAAAATATTTTAAATATGAATTCATAAAAAAGAATAATCTGGTTTCTTATGATTTTATCAACGGGATTATCAGTAAATTAAATGAACCAAAATCAGCTTTGGATAGGTTCCGGGAAAAGAATATTATATTAACTTATCTTACCCTCAGTATATTTATGGATATCTATAAAATACAGATATATTAAAAGTACCGGTAAAGGGTTGCAACGGGGGTTGAAATGAATAATCGAATTATTAATCAAATGGGAGTATACAAAATATTATTAAATAATTCCTTTCGGCAGAGATATACCTATGCTTCCGGTGTGTGGATACAGATGTTAGGCGGTATTTTATTTGTTTTTATGCAGGGCAGTTTATGGACAGCATTAATTCAGACGGGGTATACCGATGTGACTTTGAAGGAAATGATATCATATGTTGTTATTAATGCCTTTGTAAGTTATTCCACAGGTTTTAACGTAACGAGTGTAATTTCTGACCGGATACAGGACGGAATGATAGCCATTGATTTAATTCTTCCGGTTAAGCTTAAATGGAAATTATTTTTTGAAAATATAGGCGGAAACATATTTGATGTTCTCTTTTCCGGTATTTCAGGGTTGATAACAGCTTTAATTCTTTATGGAGCGGCGGCACCTGTAGACTGGTGGCATTGCATATTTTTTGTATTTACTGTTTTGTTGGGTGTGATCATATCTTATCAGATTATTTACATATTCGGATTATCTGCATTCTGGATTGTTAAGCCCTGGTATATTTCAATACTGGTAGGGGGCCTGGCCAAATTATTCGGCGGAGGGGTTATTCCCTTGTGGCTTTATCCGGACTGGCTCCTTCCGATATGTGAAATACTGCCCTTTCGGTTTATCAGCTATGAACCTATACAAATTTATATAGGCAATTATACTATGCTTCAATCAATGAGATGTATTCTGATGCAGGTATTCTGGCTGCTTGCTTTAATGTTATTAGAGAAGCTGATATGGACGAAAGCCGGCAAAAAGGTTTTTGTTCAAGGCGGATAAATTATCTTATTCTTATTGGGCAAGGGAAAGGAATGTGTACTATGAATTTATTTTCAACCTGGAAAACATTTATTGTATTAAAATATAAAATGGCATTTGAGTATAAAGGAGCTTTTTGGGCGGCGACTTTTTCCCAGGTACTTTGGTATGGGGTTGATTTCTTGTTAATGTGGGTTTTGGTAAGCCGTTTTAAAACTTTAGCAGGCTGGAGCGCTGATGAAATTATATTTTTATATTCTATTCATTTAATAACCTATGCCGCTGCAGGTACCTTTTTCTTTAACAGCTGTATATCCCTGAGCGGACGTGTTCAATCCGGTGCCTTTGATGACTCTCTTATGGTTCCCCTGCATCCGCTGCTGTATGAAGTTATGTCAAACTATAATACGGATTATATTAGGCATATATGTTTGGCGGTCATTGTTTTTATAGTTAGTCTGGTACGGTTAGACCTTGCTTTCAATCCTCTTAAAATAGTACTTCTGATTCTGTTTTTGATAGGAGGTACCTTGATACAGGCAGGGGCATTACTTATTTTTTCAGCACCGAATTTTTGGATAATCCGTGGAGATAAGCTGCTGGACCTGTTTTATTATGAGACCATTACATTTATACGTTATCCCATTTCCATTTATCCGGTTGTACTTCAGGGTATCCTGACATTTGTATTGCCCTATTCATTTATCAATTTCTATCCCGCGGGATATTTTCTGGGTAAAAATGATTTTACAATTTTTCATCCCTCTCTTCAGTATTTGACACCTTTGGTTGGCTGTATCGTCTTTGCTTTCGGTGTCTTTTTTTGGAATAGAGGTTTAAAAAAATATCAGAGTACGGGCTCATAAGGAGGAGATATGGCTTTTATCGAAGTAAAGGATATCACAAAAAATTACCAGGTTTATAAGAGGGAAAAAGGATTTGCAAATAATGTAAAGTCATTGTTTCATAGAGAATATACTATAAAGGAAGCAGTCAAACATATAAACTTTAACATCGAAGAAGGGGAATCCGTTGGATACATAGGCATGAACGGTGCAGGGAAATCCACTACCATTAAGATGCTGGCAGGTGTTCTGACACCCACTTCCGGATCGATTAATGTTGGCGGAATTATTCCTTACGAACAGCGGAAAGAAAATGCCAGGCAGATGGGAGCCGTATTCGGGCAGCGTTCAAGATTAAATTGGGATTTGCCAATGACAGATACGTTTGAGTTATATCGCCGTATGTACAACATTAATTATGAACGTTTTAAAGAGAATGTTAATTTTTACACGGAGCTTTTGGATATGGGCGAGTTTATTAACCGTCCCGTAAGGCAGTTGAGTCTGGGAGAGAAGATGCGTGCTAATCTGGCTATCGCATTTCTTCATGATCCGCGGGTTGTCTATCTGGATGAACCCACCATCGGCTTAGATGTAGTCGCAAAAGCAAAAATCAGGGAGTTTATCCGTGAAATTAACAGTAAAAACAGAATCACCATTATGCTGACAACTCATGATATGGCAGACATAGAAAAAATTTGTGACAGGCTTATCTTTATACATCATGGAGAAGTGTTTTATGACGGACAGGTCACTGCTTTTAAAGAGACTTATGGTGCTGCTTATAAAATCAGTGTTATCTGCCCGGAGCAATTACATAATGTACAAGAGGGGCTTTCACTCCTATCCTGTGAAGATAATAAATATACCTTTGAAGGCGATAAGCGAATACTCAGTATAGAGCATGCGCTGGCACTGCTTACGGGTCAAGGGAAATTAATATCGTCCCTTCAGGTGGAGGAGGCCTCTATAGAAAGTATCGTAATGAATATTGTTGGTTATGCAAAACAAAAAACGAACCGTGTTGAGGAGGGGTAATAATGGCATACAACATTAAGAGTGCAATGGAGATTTTATCGGAGATTTTAAAAAAAGAGGAACAGGAGGTGGAGCTGATCGATTCAAACAGCAATCTGGAAACCTATGGATTGGAGTCTATTGAGGCTATAAAATTGGTTGTTTCTCTGGAAGAAGCTTATGATTTTGAATTCAGGGACGAGGATCTGATTTTTGACAAGTTTAATACAATCAATAAATTACTGAATTTGTTAGACGGTTATTTGGGAAACCGGGAGGAGGAGCTTATCTGATATGGGAGAAAAGGATGTGACAGTGGTTAATAATTCGGAAGATTCCAGACAGGAATCTGTGATGTTAATTTCCAATATTACCTTGGAACCATATTTTTCATCTCAGTTGGAGGAAATTTTTTTAATTCATAAGATTCAGGTACATTTATCGGTACAGACATATGAGGATTTTTTAATTGAAGAGAAAAAGGAAGAACTTGATAAATCAGACACCGTTATCCTTTGGCTGGATTTTAATACTCTTTTCCCTGATATATACAACGATTTTTTAACCAATCAAAAGGAGGTGGAGGAAACCTTTACCGGATTACTGGCTGTATTTTGCGATTTTATCAGCGGGCTTTGTAATGCGTGCAGTACCAGACTTCTTATGTTTGGCTTTGAGGATTATTCCATTCATTTTAATTCTATATGGGGTTATGCCTACTCCAAATATAATCTGGCAGACAGGATGAACCGGGCACTTTCTGAAGGATTTTCTGGAAGGATTACCGTTATTGATCTGAAGCAGCTTATGGCGGTAAATGGTATCGGGGATTCGTTGGATAATAAGCTGAAATACCGCTGGGGAAATCCCTACAGCCGGCTACTTATTCATGAGGCGGTACAGGAAATTTACAAGCAGTATTTAATTGCTCATGGTATATCTAAGAAATGTATCGTTTTGGATTGTGATAATGTGCTTTGGGGTGGAATACTATCCGAAGATGGAATGGAGAACCTGCAGCTGGGGGAATTGGGTGTTGGGAGACGTTTTCAGGATTTCCAGCGTTTTCTGTTACAATTATACTCCTGCGGCGTGATTTTGGCTGTCAGCAGTAAAAATGATTTGGAAGACGTACTTAAAATGTTTCGGGAACATAGCGGAATGATATTAAAAGAAAAACATATCTCCTGCTTTCAGGTTAATTGGGAGAATAAATGTGACAGCCTGAGTAAAATCTCAGATTCGCTTAACATCGGACTGGAAAGTATGGTGTTTATTGATGATTCCATCTTTGAAATCGAAGCGGTTAACAAAATGCTTCCGATGATTTCAACCATACTATTTGAAAAAAATACGATTTATAAAGAATTAAACAGTTTTAATATACCACCCAATGTGGACCTTAAGTCTGTTCAAATCCGCAATGAAACCTACCGCAGTGATATTTTAAGACAGCAATTAAGAGCAGAGTATAAAAGTTACGAAGAATATCTGGACAATCTTCAGATGAGGGTTACCATAAGCCAAGCGGATGCATTATCTATAAGCCGTATATCCGAATTGTCTCAAAGAACGAATAAATGTACGAACGGGAAACGGTATACTGCCAATGAATTAAAGGTATTTATGGATCAAGGGCTGCAGTTATCGGCTGTTTATGCAACAGATAAATTCAGTGAGTTAGGATTGGTAGGAGCCATTGGAGTACAGGATAATAACTTGGCATTGTTTTGCTTATCCTGCCGGGCATTAGGCAGAAATATAGAAGAACAGATGATTTCCTTTATCCGGGATAATTACATCATCAGCGAGGTGGATTTTATTCCAACCTCAAAAAACATGGAACTGAAAAAAAAGCTTTCGGAACTGGTTTGTTATTAATCGGTTTGGCCGGAAAAAAGGAGAAGTGAGAAATGGACCGAAAATTAGACTTTGTGTATCCGGCAATTATTGATGCCTTTAGTGGAGTAGCGGGAAATATATCCGTACAGCTGAATTATAAAGGGTATACCCCTTTGGTAATCGCAAATCATTTTTTGATTACCTATTATCATGACTCTAAATGTTCCGGCTTCAACTGGCGGCACTATAATGATGATTACGGACATTTTACGGATATGCACGAGTTGGTGCAGAAGAAAGGAATCGTTAAGGCACTGGTTGAGGTTTTAAATCTTGGTTTTTATGTACATATTGTATTAGATCATTATTATATACGGGCAGCCCAGAGATACCAAAAATTCCATTTTTTCCATGACTGTGCCACCGTGCTGGGATATAACACAGAGAAGGAGATATTTTATACCGCTGACAATTTTGTTTCAGGAAAATTTCAGGTGTTGGAGATACCTTACCGGGATATTGAAATGGCAAGGGAAGGTAATGAAGAAAAAATTGTAGAGAAATTTTATTTCAACAATGACATCTATTACAAATTAACGCCTAACAAGTTAAAAAGTCTGGTTAGAGGATATCTGGATGGGCAGTATTACGAATACGATGCAGAGCAGGACAAGATCTTAGCGGCTGAGCAAAATCACAATGAACTATATGGAATCTTAATATATGAGGTTTTGTTAAAACAGGCGCTGAAAATGGAAGAAGAGAATTATTTCTTTGATGTAAGAAGCTATCATGTCATGTTTAATCATATGAACATCGGCGTTTTGTTAATCCAATGGCTCCAAGACACCTATTCAGAACTGGCAGAGACTATAAAAGAGAAGGATTATTTACAGCGTTATACGGAATTAGCCTATAAAATGAATCAAGCCAGAAATTTATTCTTAAAATTGGAAGTAAAATATACAAAGTCAGGTCGGGACAGGCTGTTGGAACTGGTTAAGTCCACAAAGGAGGAAGAAGCGGAATTATTGGAGGAACTGTACCAGGATTTAGATGTCTGTATAAATCCTATGTCATAAGTATCAAGATGAACATCGTAAAACAGATAGTATTAAATGGATATCATAAAACGGACATCATTTGAAAGAAAGGATACCAATATGCTGGAACAAAATAGTAAAGAGCAATTTTGCCTGCCGGTTGCGAATCCCATAATCACCTCATATATGAGTTATGCACCCGCTTTATCCATATTGTCCTATTACAGTACATGTGATAATTGGATTTATAATAACTTTATTAATATGTATGGTGAATATTCAAAAACAGGTCTTAATACCCTAAGATTCCAGCCTCAATTTACAGTCGCACCTAAAAATCCTTTTTTAGGCCTTTATATCGCTCCTAAGGATATTATGCTGCATAATTATAATAGTGTCATAGATTATATAATCTGTGCAATAACCAAAGGGTATTATATCTGCACGGATTACGATAAATATTACGTGGAATTTACTGATTATTACAAGAAAGAAAATAGGAAGCACCAAATCTTTATCTTTGGCTATGACAAAATAAATTCTCTCTTTTATACAGCAGAATTCTTTAATAACAGACATTACTCTTTTCAGAAAGTCCCCTTTACGCAAATAGAAAATTCGGTTATGCAGTATGACAGTGCAGAACCCATAGGTATTTGGATATCCATGTTTGAATTTTATAATGCATCCTATGATTTTGATTATCCATTATTTTTAGTATCAATGAAAGATTATTTGAATTCGGAATCTTCAACAATAGATTGGGAAGATACCATGTTCTGTAAGAAAAATCAGGTGATTTGCGGTATAAAAAATTATGATTATATAATTAATTACCTGAACAGGCTGAAGAATGGAGAAGAATTATATGAGGATATCAGAGCCTTCCATGTATTGTGTGATCATAAATCATTAATGGTGAAAAGGCTGGGTTTTCTAAAAAAGAATAAAATTGCCGATTTCGATGAATCTATACTGGAAGTATTTGCGAAGGTCGAACAAAGTTGCCTTGTTAACCGGTCACTGTTCTTGAAATATCAGATTTCCCATAAAGCTGATATACTGCCAAAGATGATAGAGAATATAAAAAATATCCAGGAGAATGAGAGAGCAGCCCTTATGAAACTGTTACAATAATTTAAACAGGTACCAAAGTTTTGGAAAGGAAGTGTGATATGCAAAATACCATAATTTTTGTTATAAGCGGAACCTACACTTTGCTGGAGGATTCCTATGAAATATTAGGCATTTCTTATATTCAGTCATACCTAAAACAGAAAGGTTATGCCTGTAATATTTATATAGATAATAATAAACTAGAAAGTGAAAAGTTTTTAGAAGAATTATTTCATGATATAGAAGAAAAAAAACCGCTTATTGTAGGAATGTCGTTATATACTGAGAACCTAAAATCTATATTTATTCTGAGCAAAAAATTAAAAGACAGGTTTCAGGATTTACATTTAACCATAGGTGGACCTTCAACCATTAACTGCGATCGGGAAATATTAGAAAGAAATACAGAAATAGATTCGGTCATAATCGGTGAAGGGGAGGAGACTATACTGGATATGGCAGAAAGACTGTCCCAAGGCAGAAGTCTTGAGAATTGTCTTGGAGTGACCTACCGGGTTGAAACCGGAGAAATCAGAAGGAATCCTTCGCGGCCGTTAATCGAAAATCTGGACGCCTATCCCTTTGCTGATCGGGAACTATATGAAAAGCGCCCAAGTAAATCTATGAGAATGTATGGGCACCGGGGATGTATGGGAGCATGTACTTTTTGCCTCTCGGGTAACAAAAAGATACAGGAAGGACCATGCCTCAGGTTTAGAAGCGGTAAAAACATAGTAGATGAATTAGAATTACTAAATAACAAATATGGAGTCAGGAATTTTGAATTTTTTGAAGATACCTTTATTGAAAGTACCCCTGAAGGAATAAAAAAAGTCGAAGAATTTATATATGAGTTAAAAAAACGAAAATTGGATATATGGTTTAACATATTTGCCAGAGCCGAGCAAATATCCAAAGATGAAAGATACCGCCAATATCTGGAGGAATTACAGGAGGTGGGGTTAGATGCTGTATATGTAGGTTTTGAGGCAGGTAATGATACTGATTTAAGGCTGTACAGAAAACGGGCAACGGTGCAGGATAATCAAAACAGCATTGATTACCTGAAAGGGCAAAAGATGGCATTGAGGTTTGGCTGGATAATGTTTAATCCCTACAGTACGTTTGAAACATTGTATGCTAACACAGACTTTCTGAATAAGAATGCTCAGAGTTATTGTATGGATAGATTAACTACGAAACTTGAAGTGTATCCCGGCTGTCGGTTTAGAGAAATGCTTTATGCAGATGGTTTATCCAGTTACAGCACTGATTTTTTTGATGATGCCATGAACTACAGGTATAAAGACCCGAAGATAAATGAGCTGGCAGAAATAATCAATGAGCTGGTACCTTCTGAACGGGAAAGGAAAATGTGGGTCAAGTTAATCATGATAGAAGCCCGTGTAAAGAGGAAAGAAAATAATGAAAAGATACATAATCTGCTCAAAGAGATAGATGAATTTAAAACTGTCAGGAATCATGAAAATTCTACTATATTTAAAAATGTTCTTGATATGTGTAATGCAGAAGAGTCGAAAATTAAAGTCATTGATTTCTGTAAAGAACAAAAGCTACAAGAGATGCCAATAAAACTAGAGCAGCTGTATAACCGGTTGATGCGCGCTTATTACCAGTTATATGATAAACATATAGTTTAAGGGCATGCCTCAAAACTTACTTCCGGATTCTATTGCCAGGATTCCGGAATGTAAGTATTTTTCTTCATTTTGTTCTGCAAAACTCCTAATTCAGCATCTGACATGTCCTTGCTGGGACGCTTCTTCAGCATAAACTTCAGATATTCTTTAAATAATTTGCATCATAAAATAAAAGGAAAGGAAAGTATGATATTGGTCAATAAATATATCATACAGTATTTTATGCAAGAGAATAAATTACATTTAGAATTGCCACCCATTATAGGATATTTACATCATGCATATCATTTATCCATTGCACAAGAGCATCCAGATTTCCAGGATTGGTTTAATTGTAATTATATTCAAATGAAGTACTACTCAGCAAGAGGCTGGTTAAACTTTTATAGCTTGGATATATTATATAACTATTATCCTCTGCTCGATTTGGAAGTATTGAGTAATAGAACAATAAAGAGTTGTAAGATTGATATAATTGAATTTATTGTTAATTGTATAGACAATGGTTATTATGTATGGCTTTATCTTGATGAATACTATGATCCAGGTAAAAAAAACTACAAAGAAGTACACCATAAACATGAGTATTTACTTTATGGGTATAATGATAAATCCGAGTTACATACAGTGGGTTTTAATAATCAATCTGTTTATGCTTTTTATGAAATCGGTTTTGACAATTTTTTAACAGCATACAATAGCATTGAAGAAAATTTTGAAATTAAGATGCTAAGACCTAATATAAAGAATTCTTATGAGTTTGACATATTTAACACGAAAGACATATTGGATGATTATATCAATTCGAGAGATACATCTATAAGAAATAGAATGTTTGGGACTACATCGTCCGACATAGTTTATGGTTTAGATATTTATAAACATATGAGAATAAATCTGGAAGATCCAAAGAATAGTAACTTGCGCTATGATATAAGGCCGTTACATATTATGTGGGAACATAAAAAATGTATGACTTCAAGAATTAAGTTTTTGTACGAAAAAAATCATATAAATAATTATAAATTCTTATATAGTGAGTATGAAAAAATCGAAGAAAGAGTGCTTAGCCTAAGAAATTTGCAGCTTAAGTTTATAGTGACAGGTAAGGAAGACCTTATAAAAAAACTAACCAATAGTTTTGATGAAATAAGGAAACAAGAAAAGAAAATACTTATTGAATTAATGGAGAGTATACATTAACAGAACGTAAGCGATGAATAACCGAACTTTTTAACGGGTATTTTAAGCAGGAAGCATTTTCACGAAAAATGAATATTGACTTCTGGAATACAATGGTAGTGAGTGCTTGAACAAATCTTTAAGTGTAATCATTCTTATATGAAAGATGGAGTTTTCGTTCTCAGTTAATTGCAACCCACTACTGATATAGGTCAGGAAGAATAGAACCAATAACAGGCGGAGAATATAAGGCTATTGGTTTTATCTGTCATGTATTGCCGGAAGTATGAGAGAAAGAATCAAATGACTGAGATAACAAAGAATGGATTTGAATGATTATGCTATAAACTTTTACTGCAAATATGGACGCAGGCGAGCCGTCAAATGAAAGTTTGATGGCTAGGCTGGATTGTTTACGATTCCGCCAAGGACAACCACGCCAAGAGGGAATCTTTTTCCCATACTCAACACATTGTGAGGTTTCAGTCCTGTTACAAATTAAAACATGAACGATTGAAAATGAGTATTAACCTTGAGCGTAAGAGCGATTTTGCTTTTGTGCTTTTTTTCTTTGTGTTACAATTATATAGGCTGGTATGGTTGCAGCCGCAAAGAAAGAGGCATTTTTATAGTATTCAGGAATATTAACGAAAGGGATTATATGGAACTAAAAACTGACAGATTATTTATACGGGAAATCGCTTTCAACGATTGGGAAGGCTTGCAAAGAATAGTAATTGATTTTGGGAATTCGATATACAGGAATTATGATATGCATTTTCCTGTGGAGGAGCATGCAATCCAGAAGCTGGTGATTCAGCTTGCAAATTCACATCTGTTTTTTTCAGTCTTTCTTAAAGGAAGCTCAGAAATGATAGGGTATGTCTGCTTTCATAACGATAGTGGACAATATGATCTGGGTTTTTGTTTTCACTCTGCATATTTTGGAAAAGGATATGGGTATGAAAGTTGCTCAGCTCTTTTGAACTATATGAAGCAATTCTGTGGAGCAGTAGGATTTACTGCAGGCACAGCACTGGCGAACACACCGTCATGTAAGCTTTTGGAGAAACTGGGCTTTGTATGCAGGGATACCGAGGAGTTGTCTTTTCATAAGGATGAAATAGGCAATGATATTATCTTTAGGGGTGGAAAATTTGCTTACGTGAGTGAAGATTAACCTATCCGGCAATCTCTAGAATTTTATGATCAACTCCCGGCAAAGAACAGCTAATTTACCTGCCATAGACCCTTTATTATGTTTAAACTTTTTCATAAGATACCTGACAGTATCAATTTTTGATATGATTTAAGGTTATAATATACCTGTCAAGTGAAAAAGTAATTTGATAAAAATAGAAATATGTTAGGTTTCGTGAACAGCAGCTTACATTTTGGAAAAGAAAGGTTAGTTTTACGGTTATAGAATTTTTACTGTAAACGAACCATCATATAACAGAGTATGATATTTTATGCAGATGTTCAGTCAAAAGAGCAGGCAGCCGACTTTGCTTATGCAGGCAGTCCCAAGGATGCAGTTATGATGGGACACAGGATAGCTTGGTATTTGGCGAAATACGGAGACCTGCTATCAGGAAATAGGAGAAAGGAGAGTGAAATATGTCTTATATAGTTGATTTTAAGAAGGTATCTACCGTGGGCCTTGAAACTTCACCTGTAGCTGAAGCCCTTGCCGGATTACGTGCAAATGAAGCCAGATATTATATGACGAAATATAAGCATGAATTTACCGTGGTCTCTGCGGAGGAAAGCCGGGAGACCCTTGAATATGTTAATCATATACTTAAGGTAGAACGGGGTATTGAATTTTTGGCAAAACCTTTGGAAACTTCAAGATTCCAGGTAGAGAATATTAAAATGGCTTATGTGTTTTATGAAGATGGTTTAGCTATAAATGTTATGTATACAGTAGACGACCCGAAGAAACGTGCAGTGGGACTTAAGCTGTCGGAGGGAATGGAAATACCAAAGGAATTAGAAGGAAAATTCAAATTTGCCAGACAGAAATCCAAGCTGGCAGGAACCATCAGGGGCTCCTTTTTTGTTATAAAAGGCGAATATTAACGATAGGAACGACGGATACTCTTAAAGGTTACTTATACCCATTCATTCATGGAAAGGAGAGAAACGGTGAAGAGAAGCAAGCTTTTGAGTAGTCTAACCGTAGCTGCTTTTGTTTTATTGTTCTTAGCTACAGCATATCAGCCCTTATTAGCAAAAGATAAGGACAACTTATTAGTTGGAGAAGGAACAGCCGGCAAAGAACCAATTGTTAAAGTTGATGTGGATCTCACAGCGGAAAAAGAGGAACAGATAAGTGTTGATGCCGGTCATTCTCCCTGGAAACTGGATCCGGCTTTTGTAGCTCAGGTATTTGCCAGCTTATTGCTGTCACCGGAAGGGATTACAGGAGAGTATCCTATACCTTATGAGGAGATAGAAATTACCGCCAATAACGGAACAGATGCAACAGCAGAGATTAAGAGTGTCAATTCCATCGCAAAATATGTGTATCTGAAGCGTCTTGTTCGCCAGGATGATACAGGTATCTGGACAGTTGTTGGTTATGATCCGGTAAATTAAGCCCATAGGGCAGGAAACGCCACAGATTTTTGATGGGATTGAATCAGATGGAAGAATACTTTTATATAAACAATTATGTTTAATGATGAGCTATAAATGGTCAGATAAAAGACGTGTACATTCGTTTTAAAATTTCATATTTGCATTATATAAATAAAATAGCCCGGACATGAAAATCCAGGCTATTTTTCGTACTATATTAACTTCAACTGCATTTCAAACTCAAAATACTGCGATAGGAAGCAAGTAAATACTTATGACAATAACCTGAAGGCCGATGTTCCTTTAAAGGTTTGAACTAATTAAACTGTAAGCTATAAGCACCGGAAGTGTTCTTAGTCTTTTTGGTGATTTTAATATAATAAGTTCCTTTTGATAATTTAGTTGAACCCATTGTATAAACTGAAAATGATCGATCGGAGTTTACAGTATTGATGTAATCTGTTACTGATCCACTAAAACCGTTACCATATAATTCAAGGGTTATTTCACCGGAAGATACATCGCCTAAGAAGGTTATATTAACAGTCTGTGATTTGGTTAAAGTGAATTTATACCAGTCAACCTTACCAGTTTTATCAGAAGCAAGAACCAACCCTTTAGAGATTTTTCCGGCAGGAAGTTTCTTTGCTTTTGCTTTGGTGGTTCCGCTGGTATCAGTTATTGCTTTAAATGTGGACTTTATACGATAATGATCGGAGTTGCTGGTCACTTTTACATAATAAGTACCTTTACCCACTGCATAGACTGCTTTGGTATCCGTGGTATAATAAGTTGTTGCATCTGAAATAGCCTTTTTGCTGCTGTTTAACAGGGTGATTGTGCTGGAATATTCAGAATCCAGATTAATTGTTAAAGAACCTGCTTTTGCTACGGTTATTTTGTAGAAAGTTGGTTTTTGGGCTTCTATACCTGTAAGTGACCAGGTATTATTCTTAAGTGTTCTGTCAGCACCGCTAAAGAAGTTGGAGGAAAACCCAAAAAAATAACCATCTTCAGGTTTCTCGTCGCTGTAATCGGATACCGAGAATTTAAAATAATAAGTCCCTTTTTGGGGGATCATTGCTAAATAATTATAGGTATTGTAATCAATAGGCTTCGTACAAGCTGCGTCGGAATAGATACCAAAATCACCATAGGAGGTTGTTGGATTACCGTCTAGAAAAGCAGCTGCGCAATTTAAAATACCCTTCTGGTTTAAGGTCATAGGGAATATTACTTCAACATTATTGCTGTCAGCATCGCTGGCTACATTAATGGAGTATGTAACATAGTTCTTTAAATCTTTTTCATCTCCGGTCGTTACAAGAAAGGTTGAAAGTTTCTGCACTTCTTCACCGGTAGCATAATCCTGAGCAGTTCCTTCTGCAAATACTTTTGTGTTTGGTATCAGAAGGAATGCCATTAATAGGATACCAAAAATCAAGCTAATTTTTTTCTTCATACTTTATCTCCTCTTTCTTTTATACTCAAGTAATTATATGTCATATTATGTATGGAGACAATTACATATTTATAGTTCTTTCGTATCATAGCGATGATAGAGTTAGTGTTCTACCGATGAAATTTTATCTGATTCATAAAATCTCTTGGAGATATGCCGGTTACTTTTTTAAATACCCGGCTAAAATAAAAGGCACTTTCAAATCCAAGGGTGTCGGATATTTCATATATCTTTAGATCACTGTCTGTCATTAACCGCTTTGCTGTTTCTATCTTACTTTGATTGATATAATCAGTAAAGCCTGTATCATTGTATTTTGAAAAAAGCACGCTCAGATAATTGGGACTGATATTATAGAGTTCAGCAACTTTATTAAGGGTAAGCTTTTCTTCTACATGATCGTTTATATATTTTTTAACATCCATAACTACATGATTCTTATAATCTTTGTTGTGCCTGGCAAAGCTTTCACAGAGCCCATCACGAAAGACCGACAACCATTCTAAGATCTGATCCACATTGGTTAATTCGTAAAGAGAGCGGTAACCGTTATTTCTGGTTTCAAATATTTCTGAAACAATCTTCTCACCGTTATTAAGCAATGTAAGAGAGAGGTAGAGAATGTTACCAGCTGCGTCCAGAGCCTGCACATAATGGGTTGAATGATTCTTAAACAATTCCATAATGGAGGTGAAGATGTCATAAAGAGCTTTCTCGTCAAACTCCGCATAAGCTTTTCTGATATCCTCTTTAAACAAAGACATATTAAAGACATTTTTCAGTGGTTTATCATTGGGGGTATCCTCTACAAACAGCAGGGGATGCGCTGCATTTACCTGAAAAAATATCTGTTTGGCATCCTGAAAGGAAGTAGCTATCTGTGTAGGTGTATTAACCGCGGCACCAACGCTTGTAAATATTGTTACACTATAGTAATTATAAAGCATAGCAGATACTTGCTCTATTGCATTACGTATAACCGCCTTATAGTCCTCTAGTCTGTTCTTATCCAGAAAGAAAAGAATAGAGAAATGCTTGGTATCCAGTGAAAGAACATGACAGGGAATATATTTGGCAATGAGTTCACGGGCTATCTGCAGACTGCTGGTGTATAGGTTAAGGCACATTTCAGCGGACATTTCATTTAACTTATCGCTGTAGATTTCAACATAACAAGCAGTAAAAGCTTCGTAATCAAAGCGGATATTTAGATTTTGTGCCTGTGTTCTGAAATGATGTTCTGATTCAAATAAATTTAAGATAAGTCTCGTAAAGAACTGTTCTTTTAATAAGAAAAGGCTGCTTAAGGAGGTATCAGCACTGGAGACAGTGTTCTTAAGGGAGGATACTTTAGAAATTGCCCGTCTAACAGATTCCCCCAGTACCTCTGCGGTGAGCTCCAATTTTACCAGATAATCGATTACCTGGTAAGTAAGGGCTTCCTTAACATAATGAAAATCTTCATAAGTAGTCAGTATAATAAATACCGGCAGCTGCAGTCCTTCTTCCCAGCATTTTCTGGCAAGTTCCAGTCCGCTCATAACCGGCATCTTGATATCAGTAATTACGATTTCGGGAGAATACTCCTTAATCATGTCATAAGCCACGCCACCGTTCATGGCAGTACCTATGATATTAATGTCATAATTCCCCCAGTTCAGCATTGATTTGATACCTGCTTGCACTAAAGGTTCATCATCCGCTATTAATAAATTAAACATGGTAACTCCCATCCGTGTGCTAAGGCACACATATAAATAAAGAGGTGACCTCTTTTCTTGCATATCCATTCCCTGAAAGGATATTCGTAAAATCATAAATATTCATCAATCGGAAACATTCTTCTGAAAGGGTAGCAGTATGGACACCATGGTGAATTCACCGGGCTTACTGGATACGGACAAGCCGTATTTACTGCCGAATTGATACTGCAGCCTTTTATGGACATTACTGATACCGATTTCCTTGAAGAAAGAAGATTCCGTAGGTATTTCATTTACCAAGAGCCTGGCTGCCACTTCAGGATCCATACCTACTCCGTCATCAGTAACATCTATATGAATATCACTGGCTTCATCTCTGTAAATATGTATTTCAATGATTCCGGCACTTCCCTTTGGCCCGATACCGTGAAAAATTGCATTCTCCACAATTGGCTGCAGCGTAAAGTTCAGTATCCGGCAGGAGGTAAGTTCCTCTTCCTCGATGGTGTAATGAAGGGTTATTGCTCCGCCGTAACGATACTGTTGTATAGTAAAATAATCATCCAACAGGGACAGCTCATGATTTAGGTCTACCAGGTTGGTAGTTCCCTTGGAGATATCCTTTAATAACCGGGATAAGGAAGTGGTCATTTCTGCAATACCCGGAGCATTCTGTATCGTTGCCATCCATTTGATTGAATTAAGAGTATTATATATGAAATGCGGGTTTATCTGGCTTTGCAGCATTTTATATTCATAATCCTTTTTCTGTTTTTCATCTTCAATTCTCTGATTCATTAAGGACAGGACATTTTCGGATAAGTCATTGATGTTTTTACCGATATCCCCCAGCTCATGATCCCATTCGGTGGAAGGATCCCTCTCAAAATTACCGTTTACGATTTGCTTCATACGCGCTTTCAGCTTCTTTACTGGCACATTAACGGTTTTGGAGAGAAACAAAGAAAGCAATATGCCAATAAAGCTGGAAGCGGCAACTACAATAAGGGCAATTAGAAAAAAGGTCTGGAAGATGGTCTTTGATAATACGGTTTCATCCACGCATTCTGTTACATACCAGCCTTTTGTTCCCAAAGGACGGGTTATGAGAATGGAAGTACCTGTCCCGTCTGTATCCCGGACTTTCTGAATACTGGTGTCCCCGCTAAGTGCAAGGGAGGAGAGGTCATCTATGATCTCAAAGGTGTGTTCATAAGGAACAAGAGTATTATCTATGTACTGGTATCGGTGGTCACCGATGCGAAAATAGAAATAACTGTCTGTTTCAGACAGATAATTCTTAATAGGAGCCGTAATGACTGAAGGAGACATTTCAGTAAAAATATAACCGATTTCACCTGCTTTGTAGGGATGACCGATGGAGCTTACAAATGGAATCATAGGTACCTGCTTGGTGGTAAAGAAGGGATCCATGATAATTCCTGTGGACACTTCCCCCTGGTTGTCATGCAGTGTTTCAAAATAAGGCAGGGATAGTATTGCATCTGCGGACACGGTTATGGTGGAATAAGGTGATTCCACTACCTGAATAATATCACTTCTGGATTTGCCGATTACCACCAACCGAATTAACTGGGAGGGAAGAGAGGCGTTTGAGGTATAAGTTTCCATCACGAAGTCACGGGCTTCCCGCTTTCGGCTGTTATTGTCAGTCTGTGCTTCCAACGCGAAATTCTTGATTTTACTGCTGATTTGGCAGGATCTTATAAACCCATTGATGCCGTTTATATTAGAATCAATAGAGGAACAGAGAAAGGATAATTTGGTTTCAGAGGTTTGAATCAGGTTCTGCTGCAGGTTTGAGGATACCACAAAATAACTGATGGAGGTTATAACTGTACTTATTATAACAATCAGTGAAATCGTGCTTAATAATATACGAGCACGTATGGTATGAAAAGATCTGGTTCGTGTATTTTTCATAAAACCCCTCTCGAATACCGTAATTATGATAGTATTTTAGCACAAGGAAAGTTTCTTTGAAAGCTAAAAAGTTCAAGAACCCTTGTGAAAGCAAAAGTGAAGAAAATAATATATGACAGTCAAAGATAGTATATCTTTTGAAGATAATATTTCTGAGGTTGGAAGGGATTATGAATGAAATATAGAAATTGTCTATGTAAAACCATCAGAAATATCTTTATACTAAAGATAAGATAATCCAAAAGTACTGTGGAATGCAAAGCAGAAAGCAAGCAAATGAAATATCTGGATTATTTGAGCAGTACATAGAAAATTTATAATGTATAGGGAGGATATGATTTATGAAGAAAAAGCTTTTATCTGTTCTGCTGGCGACGGCAATGCTTGCGTCATTATTTACCGGCTGCAGCTCTAAAAATGCAGAGACAGAGACAAACAATCCGGCTGCAACCACCCCTGCAGAAGAGACACCAAGTGCTGAACCCACAACAGAAGGGGAAGCGGTAACCTTAAAATGGGCAATTTGGGATAAGGATATCACACCTTATTGGACTGCTTTAAAGGATGCCTATGAAGCCGCCAATAGCAATGTAACCATTGAGCTGACGGATTTAGGTTCTACAGACTATATGACGGTTCTTGCTACCGAGTTATCTGGAAGCGGCTCTGATTTCGATGTAGTTACCATAAAAGATGTGCCCGGTTATGCAACTCTGGTATCTAAGAACACCCTGGAACCTCTTGATAGTTATATCTCCGAGGCAGGTATTGATTTAAGCCAGTACGGCGGTGTTGACAGTCAGGTAAGAGTAAATGACAGCCTTTATGAACTTCCATTCAGAAATGATTTCTGGTTAATTTATTATAACAAAGATATCTTTGATGCAGCAGGAATTTCCTATCCTGACAATGATATGACCTTCGAAGAATACGATGCTCTTGCCAGACAGGTAGCTGATCCTACTTTTGGTTCACAGATTTACGGTACTCACTACCATACCTGGAGAAGTGCAGTTCAGTTATTTGGCGTACTTGACGGAAAACACTCTATCCTGGACGGTAATTATGATTTCTTCAAACCTTATTATGAGATGATCTTAAAAGAAGAAGATGACCAGATAGCCAGAAACTATGCTGATCTTAGTGCGGAAGGTCTTCATTATTCCGCAGCTTTTTCCGGTGGTGACGTTGCCATGATGAATATGGGTTCCTGGTTCATTTCCACCTTAATAGCAAATATAAAGAGCGGTGAGTATGATGCATCTCTCTGCGGCAACTGGGGACTTGTAAAATATCCTCATGCAGAGGGCGTAGCACCTGGTTCTACTCTTGGAACAATCACAGGCCTTGCAGTAACCAGTGTATCTGATCAGAAACAGGCAGCCTTTGACTTTGTAAAATGGGTATCCGGTGAGGAAGGCGCGAAGGTTATGGCTGAGACTGGTAACTTCCCTGCACTTATGAACAGCGAGATTTCAGATATCATTGCAGGCCTTGAAGGATTCCCGGCAGATGAAGCCAGCAAGGAAGCCCTTAGTGTATCCAATCTGTATCTGGAAGCCCCTTATGCGGAAAATGTTTCTCAGATCAATGACATTCTTGATACTTACCATAAATCTATTATGAATCGTGAAATAACAGTGGACGAAGGTATTGCGAAAATGAATGAAGAAGTTGGAAAGGTCTTAGGAAAATAAGCGTTTTCTAATAGAAAAACCTAGTCGGGGCTGGCATCTGCCAGCCTCGAACTATCCATAGAAAAGCAGTTAGTCAGATTAGAGCGTGTTTGAAAAATAATTGAACCTAAAGTTGAGGCTTTGTTTTCTGATAGAATTCAAAGCAAGATATGAATTGGCACAAGCATTTTTCAAACACATTCTCAGGGAAAGGAGTTAAGCCTTCTTAGGGCTTTTAAACAGAACGATGAATGAGAAAAAGGCGGCTCGGGTAAAGAAACTGGAAACGGAAGCAGCAGAATTGATGCAGAAGCTTCAAGGAGAAACAGATATCAGACAGAAACAGAAGCTGATTGCCAGAAGAGACAGTATTCAGAGAAAGGCTACGACAATTAAAAACAACCGATTAATAAGCAGGGAAGCCAAGAGACAGCTGATTGCCTACTCCTTTATTGCTCCGAACTTTATCGGGTTTGCGGTATTTACTCTGATACCCGTTGTATTTGCATTTATATTGGCCTTTACCAATTGGGATGGCAGTAATCCCATCAGCTTTGCAGGTTTTGCTAATTTTAAGGCATTGGCTACGGATACTTTCTTTCTGGCAGCCCTTAAGAATACGCTGATTTATGTTATTGGAACTGTTCCTTTAACCATGGTGGCATCGCTGGCACTTGCCGTGGTATTGAATCAGAAGATTCGGGCAAGAGGTCTGTTCAGGACGGTGGCATTTTTTCCTTATGTAGCCTCTCTGGTTGCAATCACTGCCGTATGGGGAATGATATTCCATCCCTCAAAAGGGCCGGTTAACTATCTTCTCTTAACTGTTTTTGGAGTAGCACAGCAGGAGCTGCCTAAATGGTTCAGCGGAAGTCTGGTATTGTTTACTCTGACATTGTTTAGTGTATGGAAATACATGGGTTACTATATGGTTATTTATCTGGCAGGACTTCAGGGAATTTCTGCAGAGTTATATGAGGCGGGCGGTCTGGACGGTGCCAACACCTGGCAGAAGTTCCGTTTTATTACCTGGCCCCAGCTTCGGGCTACTACCTTTTTCGTTGTAGTCATGCTTACAATTAACTGCTTTAAGGTATACGACATAGCTGTTATGCTGGCCGGCGGCGGAGATGGTAAGCTAAGTACATCGGCAACGGTTCTTGTCTACTACATTTATCAAAATGCTTTCAACTATTGGAAACTGGGATATTCCAGTGCTGTAGCAATGGTATTATTTGCACTGGTACTGCTCATAACAGTCATTCAGTTCAGATATGAGAAGAAGTTGAATGCGTAAAGACATGAGAAGGAGGAGCCGCTATGTATAAGTCAAAAAGTAAACATGATATATTTAAGAAAACCATGGTCTATATCATTTTATTCATTATCACCGCAATCATGATCGTACCGTTTTTATGGATGTTATCTGCTTCTATAAAGACCAACCGTGAAGTTTTTGTAATGGATCCCTTTGTCTGGATTCCTGAAATTCCCAAGTGGGATAATTACATAAAAATCTGGACCAAAATACCATTGCTAAAATTTGTACAGAATACGGTTTTGCTAACTATTGTTGTCACCCTTTTGCAAATATTTACCTCCAGTTTTGCAGCCTATTCCTTTGCAAAGCTGGAATTCAAGAATAAAAATGCACTGTTCTTTGCTTATATTGCTACCATTGCAATGCCCTGGCAGGTATACATGGTTCCTCAGTTTATCATGATGCGTTCCATGGGATTAAATGATAAGCTGTTGGCGATGATCTGTCTGCAGGCTTTCTCTGCCTTCGGAGTATTTATGATGAAACAGTTTTATGCAGGAATACCTGATGATCTTTGTGAGGCAGCAAGAATTGACGGAATGAATGAGTACAGGATATATGCCAGGATTATGCTGCCTCTGTCCAAACCCGCCTTATCAACCCTTATTATTTTTACCTTTGTGAATACCTGGAATGATTATCTGGGACCGTTGATTTATTTAAAAACTGAGACAAAGAAAACAATTCAGCTGGGGCTAAGGATGTTCATTGGACAATATTCCGCTGAATATGGTCTTATTATGGCAGGTTCTGTGGTATCCCTGGTTCCGGTTATTCTCGTATTCTTATGCCTACAGAAATATTTTGTGGAAGGTGTTGCATCTACCGGCTTAAAAGGCTGACGTTAAAAATATATATTTTACAAGTAAAATTGTGGGAAAGTTTATATAATACTATTTCCAAACTAAAAAAATGTGAGTATTATAATATCTAAATTACTTATTCTCTGCAGACAAAAACGTCATCGATAACGATGGCGTTTTTTTTATGGCTGCAGGAGGAATGACGTCAGATCACATTTTGGAAAGGCTTGGGTGAACGGTATGGATGATGCATTAGAGTGTACTTTTGAAACATTAACCTTTGAAGAAAAAATCAGACATTTTTATGATGTGGCAGAAAGAGCCATGGAGCGATGGAATATACCCGCCGGTACAGCGATGAAACTGTTGAACTTTACAGAGAATGCGACTTTTTGCCTGGAGCGCACAGGTGCGCCTAAAGTTATCCTTCGTGTTCACAGACTGGACTACGCGAAGTTAAATAATATTCGAACGGAACTTCAATGGCTGATTGATCTAAAGAGAGAGACCGGGCTAAGCCTGGCATCACCGGTAGAATCCCAAAACGGACTACTGGTGGAAACCGTTGATACACCTGCCATGAAGGAAGAGAGGCATGTGGTTTGCTTTGAATATGTTGATGGCAAAGTACCGGTAGATACCAGTGACAGTAATGAAGGTGTTGGAAAGCTGATTCAAAGAATTGAAAAGATTCCTGACAAGATAACCATACCCTTATTTAAGAAGGCGGCAGTGCTTTATGAAATATTCGGAAGAACACAAAGAAAATCCCCATTAAAGCCAGTGGACAGAAAGCTCTACAGACAGGTTGGTATCATAGCAGGCACTCTTCATAAGCAGACAAAACAATGGAAGTATCCGGAATTTTACGAGAGAATGGAATGGAACCTGGATGGAACCTTTGGAAGCGAATGGAATAATTTCTACGGTGTTAGCTATCGTTCCGCCAAGTGGTTTTCCCAAAAGGAAATCGCTATTCTTGATGCCTGCGTTGAATTGATTAAGATACGTCTGGAGGCCTATGGAAAAGGAGCAGAATGTTATGGTATGATACACAGCGATTTGAGGCTGGCCAATCTGCTGAAAAATGGCGAACGAATTACTGCGTTGGATTTTGATGACTGCGGCAGGGGCTGGTATATGTATGATATTGCAGGGGCTGTTGGTTTTATTGAACACCGTCCGGACCTTTCTGAGGTGGTGGAGGAGATTCTGAGAGGTTACGAATCGGTACTGCCTGTATTACCCAGAGATCGCCAGGAAATATGGACCTTTATTATGATGCGGAGAATTGGTCTGCTTCAAAGCCTTATCTACCGAATCGGATGTGTTTTGGGTGGTAGCGAAGCAACAGAGCTAACTCCAGAAATTTTAGCCTTTTACGCAAAAGGAACCGTGTTGCTGGCAAAGAACTACCTAAGAAGGTACAATACAAAATTCCTATCCGAGGATGTGAAAGAGGAAGCAGGGTACAGACCTATGCATACAGCCTGATTACAGGATGTAACGCGATATAGTAATAATTATTACTTGTGATGATCTATCGATGAAAAGAAATTATTTTATGAAACATTGGAGGAATTAATATGAGTTTGACTGCACATGAAATCTACGAAGAAGCATATAATGTCTGGAATCCAAATAAAGTGGACACTTTCAGGCAGTTTGGCCTTGAACTCTCTATGGGGGAAAGGGACGGTAGTTATTTTAAGGATCTGGACGGGAATGAATTCATTAATATGCATTCAAACGGTGGCGTATTCAATCTGGGACACAAAAATCCTGAGATCAAAGAAGCCTTGCTCAAAGGGATAGAACTGGTGGATGCAGGGAATCATTACTTCCCCTCTCAGTATAAAAATGAACTCTGCAAAGCTTTGTTGCAGGTATCTCCAGATAATATGAAATATGTTTATATGTTAAATGGTGGTGGAGAATCCATCGATGCTGCCATAAAATTTGCCAGAAGAGCTACGAAAAGAACCCGGGTTGTAAGCTTAAATTGTGCATTTCATGGTTCCACGGGAATTGCAATGGAGGCCGGTTATGTGGCAATGGCAGAATTTTTTAACATGAAACCCGAGGAGGAAGTGTATACCCATATAGACTATAACAATCTGGAGCAGTTAGAGGAAGTGCTTAGAAAAAACGACACTGCCTGTGTCATAATTGAGAGCATTCCGGCAACCGCAGGATTTCCAATGCCTCTTAAGGACTATCATAAAGGTGTAGAGATCCTGGCACATCAATATGGTGCGATGTATATTGCAGATGAAGTCCAGACGGGTCTGTTAAGAAGCGGTGAAATGTGGTGCTGCTGTAAGTATGGAGCGAAACCAGATATGATCGTAACCGGCAAAGGATTATCCGGCGGTTATTATCCCATGTCTGCCGTAATTATGTCGGAAGAGGCCGGCAACTGGTTAAAGGAGGATGGTTTTGCTCATGTATCTTCTTTTAATGCTTCTGAGTTGGGTTGTATTGTAGGGACAAAAGTAATGGAAATCCTGTCCCGCCCGGGCACAAGAGAAAATGTGAATATGCTGACTTCTCTTTTCGAACAGGAGCTTGCTAAGATCCAGAATAAGTACGCGGACTTCCTGTGTGAAGTCAGGCAGTGTGGTGTGATAATGGGATTAAAAACCGCTCATCCCATGGGAGGAATGGCGCTGATGGCGGCACTTATGAAAAATGGTATATGGAGTGTAATGGCTAACTTTGATAAGTCAGCCCTGCAATTTAAACCGGGACTCCTAATGAAGGAAGAGACAGCAAAAGAGGTTCTGAGAAGACTGGATAAAGCAATGGGAGAAGCTATAATTTCCTTGAATATATAAAAGGCATATCAATTCTTATTTCAGCAGTGCGGCAAGAAGACTTGCGGCATCTAGGGGGCTAGGTTGAAGAATAAATTTTTCAACCGCAAGTTTGTGCTTGCGCACCACAAACTTGGTATGCGCAAAGAGCGTGCACAAGAATAGAGGTTAATATGAGTGAAAATAATAGACGTGAAATAATTCGGACCCTAAAGTATCTGGCTTTTGCTTCTTCCGCGGGAGTAATTGAAATGACCATGTTTACCCTGTTTGAACAGCTGACAGATTGGAATTACTGGCCATGTTATCTGCTTGCCCTTGTGATGTCCGTGGTTTGGAATTTTACATTAAATCGAAGATTTACCTTTCATTCCAATAATAATATAACCATTGCCATGATAAAGGTATTTATTTATTACGTCGTTTTCACTCCCCTATCAACTGTATTTGGAAATCATTTGGTGGAGAATCTTTTATGGAATGCATATCTGGTGACTGCTATGAGCTTAATATTAAACTGCGTTACGGAATATCTTTATCAAAGATTATTTGTATTTGGGAAGTCTGTCGACAGCCTGAAAAATAAAGGAAAAGATAAAGGGGCAATTGTATTATGACTTACAGCCTGTCATTTGGGGCAGCCCCTTCAGGTACCCAGCACCAGACCGATTCTGGGATAACGGTGTATTTGCTCTTCATCAAAGGCTATAAGAGCATCTTTTACCGGATATTCTTTGGCTATAAGCTCCTCCAGCTGTAAAGAGCTCATGATACCTCTCGTTTCCAGCAGAGTCTTTTTTGAGTATAGAAATGAACTGGTAATATTAAGATTCATAGCAAAAAACTTAATGGAATTTATAGAGAAATCCTTTCCCTGGTCATAGTAAACGGTTATCATAACAGTACCGCCTCTGGCCACCGTGTTGGTGGCTGTCTGAAACCACTCGGTATTGCTGGAGGTAATAACAACAGATTGAAAACCCATGAAATCAGATTGCTTCAATAATTCTGTTTCGTAGGTATCATCAGCTGGATTAACAGCATAAGTGGCACCAAGAGAAAGGGCAAGAAGCCGGCTGGATTCTTTTGGCTCCACAACGGTAATTTTATCAGCGCCTGCCATTTTTGCAAATTGCAGCATAAGAAGGCCGTTAAAGTCACCGCCAAAAATACAGATATTATTACCAGGTAAGAGTTTCATCTTCAGAAAAGCCATATAAACAACAGCAACAGGCTCCAATAAGCAGCCGATGCGATAGGGAGTTTCCGGTGTTAGGGGAACAAGCTGGCTATAGTCCCATACCACATAATCACAAATGGTACCGCTTTTACTATAAATCTGCAGACAATTATTCTCCTCTTCTTTAAGACAGTAAGCACAGCTGCCGCAGAATTTAGCAATTGTTCCTGTAACGCGCTGTCCCTCATAATACCCTTCTGCTTTCGCCTTTTCTCCCAGCTCAACAATAATACCTGCCATTTCATAACCTGCAATGCCGGGTTTGGCATAGAAGTCCCAGGCTCTGGTCATACGGAGGTCCTGGATACCGATGGTGCTGTACATGACCTTTATTTTTACTTCTTCCGGTTTTTGAATCTCAGGTGCTGCTACTTCCAGGAAGGAAAGAACACCATTTTCATATCGCCATAATGCCTGCATATAAGTTAGCCATCTCCTTTTTGTCTTCACGTTTCATTCTAAATTCCAATGGGGTATATCCGGTAGACTTTCGGAAAACCCTGCCAAAATAACCGGCATCCCAAAATCCGTTATTTTTTCCGATATCTGAAACCTTTTGATCGCTGTTAAGCAGAAAGAATTTGGCATGCAGAAGCCTGAGCAGCTGTAAGGCTTCAAGAACTGTCACACCATAGCATTCTTTGAATATCCGGTTCAGATAGATTTTATTTAAACAGAGCTCCTCCGCTATTCCCTCCAGTGAAATGGTGGTTTCATACCGGTTATAGATTGTAAGAACAGCGGTATCAAGTAGTTCTTGTATTCTGGCAGAGGGGTATGGGTATCTCCTGAACAGCCTGCTGTTCAGGAGATATTCCAGTTCGTCCTCCACAGAGGAAAAAGCAAAGGTCAGAGGTTCTTTTGTTAACAGATAATGCAGATAATATAGCTGCAGCCTGATATATTCTCTTGTGGGAAAATCATAGCTGGGTTTAATGACATGCAGGTACAGATCCTGTAACAGGTGTCTGCTTCCAGGTAAATCATTCTTTAATATTGCTTCAAGGAGTAACAGGTATTGCTTCTTTAAAGCTTTATATACTGTAGGTATGCGGTTTTGCTGGAGGTCAGAGAGGGTACAGAGTTCGCCGCTTAAGAAATAAGAGAAGGACTGATGGGCTTTTAATTCCATACAGGTTTCGTAAAACCTTCTCCAATTGATATTTTTCTCATATAAAAGGCAGGTTTTAAGACCCAGCTTCTGAAATACCAACTGAGATATCAGTGGGAAGTTAAAAGACTTCTTAACATCCGAGCGGCTTATGTAGAGTAGCAGTTCATTATCGGTACAAAATATCACATTGGAGGTACAGAAATCTGAAAGTAATGCCAGAAGGGTGTTATAAACAGCAGGAGTAAATTGTGAATGAAAGAGCTTAATGAAAAGCAGATGATAGGCATCCGGGTGGATGGAAAAGGTGTGCTCATCGTACCAGTCCAGGGTTACCAGAGAGTTCTCCTTACGGACACTGGTTGTGGCTTTTTGGATAGCAGTGAATATTTCTTGGAATAGTTCCGGGCTCAATTTATCTTTTGACAGCCAGAAGATGTTGTTTGGCGGAG
Source organism: Anaerocolumna sp. AGMB13020 (assembly GCF_033100115.1). Taxonomy (NCBI): domain Bacteria; kingdom Bacillati; phylum Bacillota; class Clostridia; order Lachnospirales; family Lachnospiraceae; genus Anaerocolumna; species Anaerocolumna sp. AGMB13020. Next base: position 3,361,638 of record NZ_CP136910.1, read on the forward strand.
CAAAGTCCGGGGTACCTTCATGCAGAAGTAAGACGTGATAATTCCAATGGCATTGCTTTAATTGCTCCAATATATTATCATAGGGGAGAAAAACAGAGGTATCTAAAATTACGATGTCTGTGTGGTTCTGATAGAAAACTTCATAAGCATCCATGCTGAAGGGAACGATGTGAATACGGAGCAAGGTAGTGTCTTCCAGCATTTCATAGACTTGTTTAAGCAAAATCCGGTTTTCAGAAATTATCGCAACATGATACATGGTTTTTCCTCCTTATTCTTCGTATCGTTTATTTTATCCAGAATAAATTAAGTACGGCAAAATGTAAAGTGAATCTGTGAAAGAACCAAAAAGTATTGACAGAGGAGGCAGTATCACGGGAATCTCAGTGATATGCAAGGGTGTAAATATGAGAGACTTACTAAAAGATTATAGAAAGATCTGTGAGGAAATTCCTCTATTTGAGGGAATCAGAGGGGAAGATCTGCTCTCACTTTTTGAGTGCCTGAGAGCCTTTATTAAAACCTATGAAAAGGAGGAGTATATAGTTTTATATAATGACTCCGTAGAATGTGTGGGAGTATTACTGGAGGGTACCGTTCATATGATAAAAGAAGACTTAAGAGGAAACAAATCCATATTGGCTCCAATCGAAGAGCGGGAATTATTTGGAGAGACTTTTGCTTGTGGAGCCGACCTGACCTCAACGGTAGCTTTTGTTGCAACCACCCCGGTTAAGGTACTTTTCGTACACTTTGATAAGGTTATGCATGCCTGCTCCAGATCCTGTATCTTCCACCATAGATTAATCGAAAACATGATATCTCTGATAGCCAGGAAAAATGCTCTTCTTGTAGAAAAGCTGGATATCACGTCAAAAAGGACTATAAGGGAAAAAATTACGGCTTTTCTGACCATTCAGGCGCAGAAGAAGAAGAGTACAAGCTTTACTATAGCTCTTGGAAGGCTTGAGCTGGCTGATTATTTATGTACGGACAGAAGTGCCCTGACCAGAGAACTCAACAATATGAAAAGGGCAGGATTAATTGATTTTGAAAAAAATAACTTTACTTTACTGGAATCCTTTTATGAATGATTTCTGGTATCCCAAAGCTGTTGCAGGGAATGCAGCAGCTTTTTTATACAAGCATTTGGGAAATTGATTCAGAATAAATTTTTAAAGCGTTGCAATTGCAACATATAAACAAAATGGAAAATGTTATTATATAACTGAAAAAAGAATACAAGAATATAAACCATTGTGAATCACAAACTGCGGCTATTAACAGAACGAAAGTAGCAGAATGAGAGGTAAAAGATGAAAAAAGTAAATGTAAACTATGAAAAGATGTATTATGGATTTCCAGTAGTGCTTATAAGCTACTATGATAAAGAAGGCATTGCAAATGTAACGACCTTATCCTCCACCTACACCTTAAAAGATATGGTCATGCTGGGTTTTAGCAGCAAAGGCTATGCAGTCAGCCAGATAAAAGAAGTGTCGGATTTTGTAATTAATCTGGCAGACAGCAGGCTAATGGAGGAAATTGAGTTCTGTGGTAAAAACACAGGTGCTGACTGTAAGAAGTTTGACAGCGTAAATCTGACCCCTGTACCCTCAAAACATATCAATGCTCCTTCTATTGCGGAATGCCCCGTTTCTATAGAATGCACATTAACAGATGTAATTGAGAGCCCTCATTACAAGGGAATAACGAATATTCTTGCCACCATAAAGGGCAGACTTGTTTCAGAAACCCACCTGGATGAAAATGCAAATATAAAAATCGAAGAGTTTCATAATCTTTCTTATTTTAGCGACGGAGTAAACAGGGGATTCAAATAAAGCCCCTTTTATGATATATGATTTTATTGGAAAGGAGGTATTCGTATGAAAGCTTCAATTGACAGAGAGGGATGTATTTCCTGTGGTTTATGCGTATCTGTCTGTCCGGCTGTATTTCGTATGGGAGAGGATGGACCTGCGGAAGTATATGTGGAAACAGTACCCTCAGAATTAGAAGGCGAGGTATCAGAGGCAGTGGATGGTTGTCCTGTTTCAGTAATCAGTGCCGAATAAGAAATTTTGAATCATATAAGACTGCTTATTTTCTGATGAGATGAAAGTAAGCAGTCTTATTTAAAAAAGTAAGCTTATTTTCTTCCTTTTTTCTTTTTAGGTGCCGGGTCTGCCAGCTCAGGAAGAGCACCGCCTGCAATTGACCATAGGTATAAACTTGCAATCGTTCCATAAGGTGAATAACGTTTGGAATATTTTCTGAATTTAACCGAGTCGATGTCTCTGTGCCGATAAAGCATACGCATACCTCTTAGAATTGCAAGGTCTCCAAAGCTTACAATATCAGGACGCTGCATACAAAATATCATAATCATTTCAGCTGTCCATACACCAATCCCTTTTAAGGCAGATAGTTCTTGAATAACCTCTGCATCGGACAGGTGATTAAGGGCATCTATATCAAATTCTTTCGCTCTGACTTTCTCAGAGAAATCTTTTATATATTCAGCTTTTCGAAAAGACATCCCTAATTTTTGCAGCTCGTTCAGCTCCAAGGAACAGACTGTTTCTGCATTAACAGTAACCAGGCGGTCACATAACCGCTGCCAGATAGTAGCCTGGGCACTGGTAGATATCTGCTGCCCAATAATGTGATGGATTACGGAGGAGAACAGGTCACTGTCAACAGACCTCGTAATGGGGCCAATCCGGTCAATGGCTGCACCAAGCTGTTTGTCGCGGGCTTTAAGATACTCAATTTCTTTTTCACCATATTCAAAAAACAATAAATCACCTCCAATAAGCTAACTATAGCATAGACTGAATATTATTTCATCTGAAAAATGAACAGACAATTTGTGAAAGAATGGTTTAAAACAACATGTAGTTTGACATTGAAGATGGATTCTAATACAGTTGTAGTTAAAGCAGTAAATAAAATTGAAAGTCCTTAAGAAAGGGATATATATGGTTGTTTTTGAGAGTGAAAGATTGATTATAAGACGTTTTTGCAAAGAGGATTGGAAAGACCTTCATGGGTATCTTTCCATAGAAGCTGTTGTGAAGTATGAGCCTTATGGGACATACACAGAAGAATGTAAAAATGAAGCTGTATATCGTTCGGAGAACGAAGCTTTTTGGGCTGTATGCCTGAAGGAAAATAATAAATTGATTGGTAATCTTTATTTTAGCAGGAAGGAGCCGAAAGCTTTTATGACCTGGGAAATCGGTTATGTCTTTCATCCTTTGTATTATGGAAAGGGGTACGCTACGGAGGCTTGCAGGGTAATCATGAAATATGGCTTTGAGGAGGAAGGTGCCCACCGGATTATGGCAAGGTGCAGTCCGGAGAATTCAGCCTCCTGGAAGCTGCTGGAGAGGCTTTCCATGCGAAGGGAAGGATACTTTAAAAAGATAGCGTTTTTTAAGACCACACCGGAGGGGGAACCCATCTGGCATGATGCCTATGAGTATTCCATTTTGGAGGAAGAGTTCCAGGCATAAGATACAGAAGCCGGCACAGCTGCCTGCTGTATCTAGGCAGTCAGTCAGATATGCTGTTATTGGAGAGCTGATTGATTCTATCCGCATTAGTTTGAGTTATATTCCAACAAATGTGTAATACAGTATGTATTGCTGTAATTGGGGATGTTAGAAAACACAATCAAAAGAAGCAGTTCGGAATACAGTTACATTGGAGATATTCTATTATCTGGTTGTTAATGTATCCTCTACTGCTTCTTTTATTCGTATCTATTTGTCCGGTCCCTGTCCAGGCCATAAGACTGGTTATACAGGAGGGACTATTCAGGTGTTACCTGGCGGAAGGCCTGTCTTTTGCCTTATCTGTTTCTGCAGCATTCTTTCTTGCTTCTTCTTTGTTCCTTCGCATTTCCTCTATAGACTTCTCTGGTACCCGGATTCCCTTATAAGCTTTTGCAGGAATCAGGTTATACTGTGCCTGTCTTATCTTTGCCAGTTTAATTTCTTCTTTATATTGGGGCAGCCAGGTTTCACCGGCAATCAGCATCTCGTCCACCATCTGATTGATTTCTGCAGGAGTGCAGACTGCTCCAGTAAGCGGATCCATTAACATAGCCTGGCGGAGCAGAGTGATATCTCCCGCTACAGCAGCTTCCACGGCCAGTCGTTGTACCCAAATGCTTTGTGAGCAAACTGCTGCACAGCCAAGCGGCAGATCACCTACCTTAGGAATGTTGATACCATTGGCATCTATATACCCTGGAACTTCTACAACACTTTCCTCTGGGAGGTTGGTAATGCAGCCTTCATTCATTACGTTGAAATGACCACGGTAAACTCTGCCGGTTTCAAGTCCTTCGATAATATAGGAGCCGTGTTCCTGACTACGGTTCTCGGCAATATATTTTTTGGCAGGTTCCGTCATCCAGTTTGGAAAATCGTCTTCAAACCAGTTACGGCCTTCGCGGCATACTCTGAGGTACCCTCCGGTCTCGCCATTGATCCACACACCTAAATCAATCCATTTCTCAAGCTCCTCAGGGCGCTTGCGGTACCAGGACACATACTCGGATAAGTGGCCGTTGGATTCAGTAGAGTAATACCCAAAATTCTTTAAGACGTCAATTCTTACCTTCTCCGTTTTCGATAATTCCTCGTTTTCCAGATAGGCAGGAAGGATTTTAGGGAGCATGTCCTCACCCTTGTGTTTAACAGAGATATACCAGGTCTGATGATTAATACCGGCACAGATGATGTCAACTTCCTCTTTTTTAAGCCCAAGTGCTTTGGCGATTTGATCGTGTCCGCCTTGAACACCATGGCACAGGCCAATGGTTTTTACCTTGCCATATTTATTTGCCGCCCAGGTTAGCATGGCATTGGGATTGGAGTAATTCAGCATTATAGCACCAGGTGCTGCTACTTCCCTGATATCCTTACAGAAGTCCAATATGGCTGCGATACCGCGCTGTCCATACATGATTCCACCTGCGCATAAGGTATCTCCTACACATTGGTCAATTCCGTATTTCAAAGGAATCTCCACGTCTGTCTCAAAGCCTTCCAACATACCGATCCTTACGCAATTGATGATGTAACGGGCATCTTTAAAGGCTTCTCTGCGGTCTGTAGTTGCATGAATCTTAATGGAAAGACCGTTTTCCTCCAGATCTCTCTGGCATAAAGCAGTTACCATATCAAGATTGTGCTGGTTGATGTCGGTAAAAGTAACTTCAATATTGCGGAATTCGGGAACTGTCATAAGATCAGAAAACAATGTTCTGGTAAATCCTACACTTCCGGCACCGATAAAGGCAATTTTAAATGACATAAATAATAAACCTCCTGCTGATTGTTTTTCGGGAAATAGTTCGGGGATGTATTGATAGGAGTATTATATTCAATAATAAAAGTTTAGGTGGAAAGAATTCTGTACTCTTTTACGGAATGTAAGATATTATGATATAATAATGTTTGAGTGGTATAGGGCGGGGAGGGTAACAAAAGGGAAGGTTTTTAACAAGGGGACGGCCAAATGCATAAAATAGAGGTACGCATGCTTCGATTCCAAGATATAAGAAGTCCTATTTCTCTGGTGATTTTATGCTTGGCATGTTATAAATCAGATAACTCGCTGCGCTCAGACAATCTGCTTTATAACATAGCATAAAATCTCCAGAGAAAAGGACTTCTAATATCTTTCCATAGGCGCATGCATACCTCTATTTTGTGCATTTGGCCTGAAATCCTATGGTTATAAGACTTTGAAATTTTTGTATAATATTGAAATTTAAAATTTTAAGATGTTGATATAATACAGGAAAATAAAAGAAATAGCAGAAGTAATAGAAGATAAATACTGGTGCAAGAGATAATACAAGAAAAGCAGAAGAAATAGTAGGAGAATAGATATTAGTACAAGTTATAATCCAGAAGAGCACATTGAAATAGTAGGAGGATAGATATTAGTCAAGTTATAATCCGGAATGGCACATTGAAATAGTAGGAGAATAGTTACTAGTGCAAGTAATAATACAAGAAGAGCACAAGAAATAGTACAAGGATAGAAATAGTACAAGTTATATTCCAGAATAGCACAAGAAATAATGCAATACCGGAAATAATACAGAACATGAATCAGAAATATAACAAAATTAATTCAAAAATATAGTACTAGCGAGAATAGTATTCTTGAGCTTTTATAAGGGAGGACGAACATGCTGAGGGAGAAGAGCGGGGATATAAGTCACATAAGCCTTTACGACAGAGAAAACAGGAACTCCTGGTTCCTGGTGAAACGTTATTATGCCATGAATTTTGATTTCTTTGATATGGAGCCCCACAGCCATGGTGAATTTGAGATTATGTATATTGCCAGTGGCTGCTGCACAATCTATAGCTGGACAGCTGATGGCACAGAAAAAGTCTGGAGGATGAAAGAGGGGGAATATGTGATGATTGACGGCGGTACCTGGCATAAGCTGGAGGTGGTAAAGGGAGTGCGCTGCCGTATTTTGAATCTGGAAATTGCCCTGTTGCCCCGGCCCGGAGGAAATGGTGGAAAAACGATTGAGCAGCTTCGTGAGCAGTCGAAATCCTTAAGAGATTTTTTGGCTTTACCAACCTCTATATACAAGTGCTATGACGGAGAGGGTACCCTGCATACGATTATAACAGAAACTCATAAGCAGCTGCAAAATCCCATGGAGGCAGGAGAACACAGAGTAATGCAGAATCTTTGCCTGGCACAGCTTTTGGTGGAGTTAAGCAGACAAAGGTCTAAGAAATACCGCAGCGACGGCGGCAGTAAATATGTCAGCAGAACTCTTTCATTTCTCAACAGCAATTATGAAAAGGATATTAAAGTAGAGGACATCGCAGCTAAAATCGGAGTCTCAGCTGCTTATCTCCAAAGATTGTTTAAGGAACAGACAGGTAAGACCCTTGTGGACAAAATAAATGAACTTCGTATAGAGAAAGCGAAGGTTCTTCTTGAAACCAGCAGTCTCCCGGTTACCGATATTGCAATCAGCGTGGGCTTTCATAACCGACAGCATTTTACTTATACCTTTAGGAAACTCACCGGCTGTTCCCCTTCTGTCTATAGTAAGCATAAGGGAGATTACCAGGTCTGGGCTTTTAAATAAGTTTATTCGCCTTCGTTCTGTTTGCGGAACTCCGTAGGGGATATGCCCCACATTTTTTTGAACAGCCGGCTGAAATAAAGAGGATTATCATAACCAACCAGCTGAGCCACCTCTGAAATATGAAAAAGAGAATTGGTCAGCAGCTCTTTTGCGGTTGTCATTCGAATGTTTATTATATATTGCCTTGGTGAGATTCCGACATGTTTTGTAAAGGTATCGATAAAGCGATAATAATTTAATCCCCTATCCTTTGTAAATTGCTTTATGGTAAAGTCCCTTTCAGGGGATAAATGAAAGATCCTAAGTACTTCCTCCACCTCCTTATTATAGTTTTCAAATATTTTTCGTTCTCTTATCCGGTTTCTCCCCATTTTAAGCAAAAGTTGCTGCATCAGAAATTTCAGCTGTGTTTCAAAAAAAGGCTGTTTCAGCTGCAGCTCCTGTATAATTCCGTCAAAGAGATGGATATAGCTATTGTGTACACCTACCTGATAAATCGTTTCTTCTCCCCAGCCCATCTGGTTCAGGAAGGGGTTGCTGTCCTTGCAGGAGAAATGTACCCAGTAGATGTCCGGGTGTTCCTCCAGGTAATAATAATAATACTGAGGTTCCCCTGGATGAAAGAGCACACAACTACCCTTTTCCAGTGTCTGTACTTTACCATTGATTCGGAAACGGGCTTTACCGTCGCCTATATAGATAAGCTGATAATTTGCAGCTCCCAGAGGACGTTCGGTGTAGAACCGGTCTTTCTTGACCAGCCGGTATCTGCCGCTGCAATGTACAAAGAAATCCTCCTCAGATACGGATTTTTCATCTGACTGCCAATCATAATACCCTACTACTGTAAGCATATTTACCTCTTTCTTGGTAAGGAACTCATTTGATTTTTAATGGAAGGAAACAGATATAAATTTATGATAAGTCAGGAATTTCATGCTATTTTCGCTTGCTCGCGCCTTTTGAAATCCTCTGGTATATAAAGTCATGAAATGTCTGGTTATTGAAATGATTTTATAATAATTAACCGGAACTGTCAATTTCAATTTGAAAACTTTGTGCATATAGATATCAACTTTATGTATGGAATTATAACAATTATTTTGGTATATTCAAGTTATGAAAAATAAATTTTATGCTGATGAAAGGAATACTTATGTTAAAGTCAGAATTAAAATTACCAAAGTATTATGAAGACCCCTCTGTTCTTCACACAGGCTGTGAAGACAACCGCAGTTATTATCTTCCCTTTGCTCCCGGTGAAGCCGTTAAGAGCTCCCGCGTGAATTCTTTGAACGGAGATTGGGATTTCCGCTATTATAATAATCCTTTTGAACTGGAGGATTTTACACAGGCTGGCTATGAATACAAAAATTATGATTCCATTCCTGTCCCAAGCTGTATACAAATGCATGGTTATGACCGTCACCAGTATACCAACGTTAATTTCCCCTTTCCTTATGATCCCCCTTTTGTTCCCCAGGAGAATCCCACCAGCGTATACCATCGTTGCTTTGAAATAGAGCAGATTTCAGGTGAGACAAAGTATTATCTGAACTTTGAAGGTGTTGACTCCTGCTTTTATGTATATATCAACGGCAATCTGGCAGGTTACAGTCAGGTATCTCATTCTACCAGTGAATTTGATATAACCTCCTATCTTAAAATGGGGGAGAATGATTTAACCGTTGTGGTATTAAAGTGGTGTGATGGAAGTTATCTGGAGGATCAGGATAAATTCCGTATGACAGGAATCTTCCGCGATGTTTACCTTATCACCCGTCCGGTTAACCACATTCGTGATTATTTTGTAAAGACTTTGTTAACGGATAATTACACCAAAGCAGAGATTAATGTGGACTTTGAGTTCAGCGGTGAGGCCGTACCGGTAACAGGCACCTTAACCGATGCTTCCGGTAAAGTAGTTGCTGCTGAAACTGTAAAAGGTTCTAAACTTGTAATTAAATTGGAAGATCCGTCTCTTTGGAGTGCGGAATCCCCTTACCTCTACACCTTGACCATCAACACACCGGAGGAAGTGATTTATCAAAAAGTAGGCATCCGTTCAATAGAAGTTGTGGATGATATAATTCTTATTAACGGTGTTAAGGTTAAATTCAAAGGTGTTAACCGTCATGACAGCGATCCTGTAACGGGCTATACCATCAGCAAAGAGCAGGCTATAAAAGATTTGAGACTAATGAAGGAAGCCAACATCAACGCCATCCGTACCAGCCATTATCCCAATGCACCCTGGTTTAACGAGTTATGCAGCGTATATGGATTCTATGTAGTCGGAGAAAGCGATTTGGAAGCCCACGGTGCTACCAGCTATTATGGAGCCAGTTGGTCAGATACCTATGGCGATCTGGTACAGCGCGAAATATTTGCAGCAGGAATTTTAGACCGTAACCAGAGAAATGTTATCCGTGATAAGAACAATGCCAGTGTGGTAATGTGGTCCATGGGAAATGAAGCGGGCTACAGCAAGGCCCTTGAAGATACCGGTCGTTGGATAAGAGAGTACGATCCTACCAGACTTGTACATTATGAAGGCAGCATTCACCAGACCGGCGGACATATAAATGATACCTCCATGCTGGATGTATACAGCACCATGTATGCTTCCGTGCCAGGCATTGAGGAATATCTTAAATCCAATCCAAAGCCGTATATGCTTTGTGAATTTGTTCATGCAATGGGTAATGGCCCCGGAGACATGGAGGACTATTTTGAATGCATTTACGCTCATGACCGTTTTGTGGGCGGATTCGTATGGGAATGGTGTGACCATGCAATTTATCGTGGTATTACAAAAGACGGACGCAAGATATTCCATTATGGCGGAGATTCCGGTGAATACCCGCATGACGGTAATTTCTGTGTAGACGGTATGGTATCTCCTGATCGTATCCCTCACCCGGCACTGGCAGAATACAAAAATGTAATTCGTCCGGTACGCGGAGTACTGTTAAACAAAGAAGACGCTACAATTGAACTTGAAAACAAATTGGATTTTACCAATTTAAAAGATTACTTAAAGGTAGAAGCAGAACTTTTGGTAAATGGAGTAACAAAAGAGGTATATCAGCTTGGAGCATTGGATGTGCCTCCTCATGGTAAGATTACCCTTAAGCTTCCTGTTGATAAGAGCCTTTTTGGCAAGGAGAGCGTTACCGTTAAGCTGAACTACCTTCAGACAATAGAACTTCCCCTGACTGCAATAGGCCATAAGCTGGGATTTGACCAGCTGTTCTTACAGGAAAGCACACTTCCTCTGAGCAAGACTACTGGTGAGACTGCAAGCAAAGAAAATAAGGTTCAGGTAGAAGAGAATGGTACAAAAATAGTAGTAAACGGAGCAAACTTCAGCTATCGTTTTAATAAGCTGTATGGGAGCTTTGAATCCATGGTTGTAAATAACCACACAGTATTGGAGAAACCGCTGGAATATAATATTTGGCGTGCACCTGCCGACAATGACCGCAATATTCGTAATTCCTGGGAGAGAGCCCGTTATGATAGAGCCTTCCCCCGTGTATATGAAACCCGCGTATCCCAGGAAAACGGTGTAACAGCTATTTACTGCAAGCTGGCAATTACAGCAATTCAGATTCAGCATATACTGGATCTTCAGGTAACCTGGTACATTAGTGCAGAAGGTACGGTAACCGTAGAGATAAATGGTAAGAGAAACAAGGAGCTTCCATTCCTTCCACGTTTTGGTCTGCGCTTCTTCCTGCCCAAGGAATATGATAAAGTCAATTATCTAGGTTATGGACCTGGTGAAAGTTATATTGATAAACGCCGTTCCTCCTGGTTTGGCAGATTTGAGCAGGAAATCTCTGATATGCATATAGATTATATCAAACCACAGGAGAACGGAAGTCATTATGGCTGTGAAGAGTTAACCATAGTATCTTCTTATGGACAAAACCTTCATATTACTGCACATACTCCATTTTCCTTCCAGGCAGGACGCTATACACAGGAAGAATTAGCAGAAAAAGCGCATAATTATGAGCTTGAAACAGCAGACAGTACTATACTCTGCGTGGATTATAAGATGAGTGGTGTAGGTTCAAATTCCTGTGGACCGGCACTTGCAGAGAAATATCAGTTAGTGGAAGAGGAAATTTCCTTTAAAGCCACCTTGTATTTTGAATAATTTTATATTAAGTTAGCTTTTCCTCCCATAAAAATAGAACATCCAAACCGACACAAGCAGTTTTCAGAAACATCCAGGTGGAACTGCAAAGAAGCGGAAACAGCCGAAAATTATCGGAGGTTTCCGCTTCTTTCATAAATCAGGCCTGTGCTATGATTTTCATTACGTCATCTCTATGTTCTGAAGAAGAGAATACCAGTACCTGATCAGGCTTTTTCTTTTCCGAACCACGGTAGTAAAAATATATTGGAAAAAGGTCAAATATAGTTTTAACACCCTTTGGTCTAAACTGTAATTGGTAATGCTCGTTACTGAGTTCAATGTGGTCAACATCTTTTAATCTGACCAAACAGGTATTTTCAAAGGAATAATTTTTAAAAAGATAATCCTTGGTAATATAGACCCATTCTTCATACCTCTTGTCTCTGACATGTTTAATTTTTATAACGGAGGCATCAACCATCTGAGCAGCGAAAGCAGCTTCTTCCCCCGGTGTTGTAAGTTGGGAACGCAGTTCTTTTTTTATAAATTTGATATACCTCTTAGAAGTATCCCGAAGGATGAATGGCAGATAGATTACTTCACAGATCACTCCGATAATAACACCATATTTAATATTTTTAATACCAAGACTTAAATCATACGATGAGCTTAAGTAACCTATAAGGAACAAAACAGCGACACTGCATGGAAAAGCAAAGAGCATCTGCAGAGCAAGACGTTTCCTTTCCTTTGACATGTTTATTATGGCGGAAGCCTTTTCTGCCTCCAGCCATTGGTTTAAATTATTATCCATAAAATACTCCTTATAAAATTTTCCATAAGTATAAAGCATTGGAAGATAAATGTCAAATTTTAATAAATTTTGTCACTATCAAAGCATACTATAACCTATCACTTTAAAAAAAATAAAAATGATATCCCTTTTTCTAACCTGTTCAACACTTGACAGTGCAATATGAGTCATATAAAATAATAAATAGTCAAAGTATACGGAAGGAAAGGTTACGACACCAATAAAATCTAGATTTTTACAGCTCTATGTTGGGCTGCTGATTTGTTTCAAAAATCAGAAAAGGAATATAATATAAATACATATATAGAATGCCAAAACCAGGAAGGGTATAAAAGTTCATGAACTTGAATAAGCAAAGAGCATTTATAATACATTTTATTTTTTTCTTAATTCTAACACTACTGCTGTATGTTGGGATTAAATATGTTTTTCCGCTGTTAATGCCTTTTGTTATTGGTATTGTAATAGCCATGTCATTTCGAAACCTGATTGACCTGATTGAGAAAAAGACGCATAGTAAGCGGGTATTTATTTCTATTCTGACACTGCTGGCTTTTTACAGCCTGCTGGGCTTTATTATTAGCCTTATTGGTGTAAAGATGGTCAATTTCGTAAGCTCTCTATTTTATAATCTCCCCACACTCTACAAAGAAACACTGCTTCCTGCTTTAAATACGGTAACAGACAATATGATAGAGAAGTATCCGAGTACAAGAACCTATCTGGATAATTTTATGAGTAATATCGATCAATCGGTATTTACGTATCTCTCCCAGATATCCACGAAGGTTGTATCAATGGCAACTGGTTTTGCTGGAATGTTACCCACCCTTTTAATAAAATTTATATTTACGATAGTATCCTCTTTCTTTTTTACAATTGATTATTATAAGATAACCCGTTTTATTGTTCGCCAGTTCAAGCCTGAGCATCAGAAGGTGATACTGAACTTAAAGGATAATGTAATAGGCTCTCTGGGTAATTTTATAAAAGCTTATACAGCGATTATCTCTATTACTTTTGCTGAGTTGTCAATAGGTTTCTGGATTCTTGGAATACCTAGCCCTTTTCTTTTTGGTCTGCTGGTAGCAATCATAGATATCATGCCTATTCTTGGTACCGGTGCAGTGCTTCTGCCCTGGTCAGTCATTGCCTTTATAATCGGGAATACGAAGGTTGGTATGGGAATGCTGATATTATACATTTTCATTACAGTGGTAAGACAAATACTTGAGCCAAAGATAGTAGGTCAGCAGATCGGATTATATCCCATAGTAACACTGGTACTAATGTATGTCGGTGCCCAGTTGATGGGAGTGTTAGGACTTCTGATTTTACCAATAATGGCCACTATTCTTATCAAACTGAATAAAGAAGGCAGTATACACCTGTTTAAGATATAAGTGTTGTAAAAGGAAGTACATCAAAGTGGGATGTACTTCTTTTTTTTATATCTTTAACTTTTGCTGTTTATGTGAAGACATATTTATATAGTCCGAGTTTGTTATAAAGGAGTCGAGTTATAGCAATAAACAGTAAAGATAAAGAGATATAGACTGAAAATGCTAGAGTGTTTCCAGTTTTTTATGTGCCAACTCATTGTCCGAAAGTCCTGAATGTTATTACATATGTAAATTCTACTAAATAAAAGGCATAATGTGATATGTTTATAGCTATAACTGACAAGAAAAAAGTAAAAATATATTATACAGTTATTAACAATAATTATATTGTTTTCTAACTATATAGTTTACTTACTATGTGCAATTTAAAAGATAAAGTTATTTGCAATGAGATTGGACAACCAATAGATTTGCTAACTTTATGAAAAACAATTGAGCGCAAGGCATTTATGTATACCCACATCGTAATAAGCATATCCGAAGAGTATGTTAAAAAATATAATAGTTACATGGCTAAAAAACTCCTATCAATTTTTAACACATAACGAGCAAGGTATCTGTTATCCATTAGATAAGACTGCTATTTTAATACATCGTTTAGGATACACTGCAACACATGAAAAAGAATGGAAGAGAACAGAAAATATAGCATATCTATATAACTAAAGTTTTATAGGAGGTTATTATGAAACAATTATTGAAAAACTTGGTTTTTCTAGAAAAATTGTCTAAGAAAATATGTCCATATTATTATTATAGTAAAACTTTGGATGAAATAATACAAATTGCAACAACAAGTATTTACATTTTTATGCCAAAACGTATTATAGATTCTATGCTCCGAGGTGATGCATGGAATACTGTATTACGAGAGATTTTATTCTTTATTACTGCTATCTCTATTACAAAAATAATAGATTTGGCAACTCGTACTTATAGAAATGTTAATACCAACAGGGCAGATGTTGATACAGTTAAACATTATTCTGGAATTTGTTCGGAATTGGATTATGAAAAGTTTGAAAGCGCTGAAGTTAGAGATTTGATAGAAGTAATTATGTATAGAGTAAGGGGAACAGTAGTGGTAGATTTCTATGTGAAAATAACCTCTACGTTCATTCAGGTTATACTGTTTTCTGCATTATTATATACACTTAATCCCTTGTTTCTTCTGGTTTTATTTATAATTGCATTAATAAGAATTTTTATAAAAAGTAAGATAAATAATATTGAAAGTGATACAATACCTGATTTTAAAAAGAATGGACGCCATTTTAGATATATAGATAATTCACTGGTAAATTTTTTATTTGCTAAAGAAATACGAATCAATAATGTAGATAAGTTGTTTGAGAAAAAATATGAAGACAATATAAGAGAAAGATACGATTTAAATACAACTTATAATAAGCGAATATTTAAAGCAAATTCTATGAAACTTTCAGCGGATGCATTAGAAATGCTGGCGCTATATGGATATGCTGGATATAAATCGTTTATAGAAGAAATAACTTTGGGAAGCTTTACAATGTATATAACAACTGTAAATTACTTTACTAATGCAATATCTAATCTGATAAATCTGTTGTTAGATTTAATTCATACACTCGATTATGTAAAAAAATATAATGAACTAACAGAAATGATACATCATGAAACTAGAGAGAAAATAGATATAACAAAATTTCCAAGTGAACCTTATCTTTTTGAATTTAGTAATGTCAGTTTTAAATATCCTCATACAGAAAAGCTGGTATTAAAGAATATCAATTTAATAATTAAACCAGGAGAAAAATTATCTATTGTTGGTGAAAATGGTACAGGTAAGACAACATTTATTAAATTAATTTGTAGGATATATGTACCAACCAGTGGAAAAATACTCTTAAATGGTATAGATATACAAACATTGGAACAAAAGGATTATGCTTGTATTATAGCAGCTGTTTTTCAGGATTTCAAACTCTTTTCATTTGATATAGAGGATAATATATTACTAAATATGCCAAAAGACGCAGCAAAACTTCAGAGTGTAATTAAAAAAGCTGATCTAGAGGATAAAATTAATAAGCTTTCGGATGGAGTCTATACATATATTGATAAAGAATTTGTAGAGGATGGTGTTGAGTTCTCAGGAGGGGAGCGCCAGAAGTTGGCACTAGCCAGAGCTTATTATAAGGATAGTCCAATGGTAATAATGGATGAACCAACGGCTTCTATGGATCCAGTTGCAGAATTAAATCTTTATAAAAGATTTAACGATATTATAGGAAAAAAGACAGTTATATTTATTTCTCATCGGCTTGCGTCTACAAAATTCTGCGATAAGGTTGTTGTATTAGCTAATGGCATGATTATTGAACAGGGGACTCATGATGAATTAATGCGCCAACAAGGAAATTATTATGAAATGTTCCACATGCAATCAAAACTTTATACAGGAGATAAGACTATTGGTTTTGAAGCCGAAATGGCAGAATTGGAGTAGAATGAAAAAATATTATTATAATTTGAGCAACGTTTTTTTTATGGTAAGACGAGTGTTTAAATTGGATAAATATTCGGTTTTAATTAAGTCATTACTATGTCTTACCCAGATTGTGCAGACGTTCATTCCTTTGCTTTTTGTTCGATGGATTTTAAATGAAATACAATTGAGAAGGAACTTGACTTATGTTTTAGAATTAGTAGGGATGTTCGTAATGTTTATGTTTTTATGTAATGTAATAAAGGAATTCTTTATGCGTATGGATGAACGTCAATCTGATACTATATATAGATTAGTGCGCAAAGACATTGCTAAGCTAGCGTCGAAGATCCCATACTATGAAGCTGAGAAACCAGAAACAAAAGATTTTATTAAAATGGTTCAGGACTCTGTTGATATTTCATTATTGTTACATATGATTTTTGACCTTCTAAGACAGATAATAACTTTAATTGGACTAGCAACAATTGTATTAACAATACATCCACTATTTATAGTTTTAATTACGTTTGTTTTAGTTTTACGTATAATATCTAATCAAGGAATGCGGATTTTATGGGAAAAATGGAGAAAAACTATCAATGTTGCTAATCGTAAAGTAAATTATATGGTGTCTGTAATGAATGATATCGGATATGGTAAAGAAATCAGAATAAATGGTTTACAGAAATGGTTCACTGATAAGATGTCTGAAGCAATTGAACACTATTTAAGGGAAATGGAAAATTATAACCATGAAATACAAAAAAAGAATTCCATTGTGGAAAGTGTTGTCATTATTCAAGAATGCATTATATATGTTGTACTTGCTTACAGAGTGGTAATGGACAAAATGTTGATAGGAGATTTTTCAATGTATCTTTCTGGTATATCATCATTCTCAAATTGTTTATCTGGAATTATTGATTCTATTTCCAATTTACTAAAAGAAGGACAATTTTTAGAGCAATATCGTATAATGGTAGAGAGGGAAAGACAAAGTAAAGTTACTCATTTAAACTCACAGGTAATCAATAGAGATAAGGCTATTACAATCTGTTTTGAACATGTTTCTTTTCATTATCCAAACAGTCAAAAATTAATTTTAGATGATATTAACTTTGAATTAAAATCAAATCAATCTCTTTCGATAGTTGGTTTAAATGGTGCAGGTAAGACAACGATAGTTAAATTAATCTGTAAATTATATAGGCCTACAAAAGGGAGAATTTTATTAAACAGTATTGAAATTAATGAAATTGAAGATTTAGAGTATAGAAAAATATTGGGAGTAGTATTTCAAGATTACCAACTTTTTGCATTCTCAGTTTTGGACAATGTTGCGCTTGTTCCGCCATATGATGAACAAAAGGCATGGAAAACATTGCAAATGAGTGGATTAGAAACGAAATTGAGGTCCCTTAATCGTGGAATACATACCTCAATGTCAAAAGAATTGGATATGTTCGGGGTTGAGTTTTCAGGAGGAGAGAGTCAGAGAGTTGAGTTAGCCAGGGTATTATACAAAGAAGCATCTATTATCATTTTAGATGAACCAACAGCATCATTAGATCCTATAAAGGAATACCAATTATATAATACAATGCACGAATTCACATTGGATAAATGTGTTATATTTATTTCACATAGACTGCCATCAACTAAATTTACAGATTATATTATGGTACTTAAAGATGGTCATATTATAGAATATGGAACATTTGGTGATTTGATGAAAGATACAAATGGTTACTTCTACAATATGTATAATTTGCAGTGCCAGCATTATTTGTAATATAAACACTTAGTGTATACGGAAGGCAGATAAACACTAAATGGATATTATTATTAAGAAACCGCTAAGCGGAATAAATTGAAGAGATTTGGGTAAGTCTTTATGCCCTCAAAAGGAGAGTTTCTGAAATGACAACTATTTATTTTATAAGGCACGCTCAGCCTGATTTTACGGTACAGGAGGATGCAGCCAGACCACTGACAGTTAAGGGGAGAGCAGATACTGCTTTGGTAACGGAGTATTTAAAGGATAAAGATATACTGGAAGTGTTATCCAGCCCTTTTCTAAGAGCAGTTGATACCGTGAAAGACTTTGCAGAGGGGATTGGTCTGTCCGTTAAAACGGTATATGATTTTAGAGAACGCAAAGTGGACAGCCTGTGGATTGAAGACTTTACAGCCTTTACAAAGAAGCAATGGGCTGACTTTGATTATAAATTAACCGATGGGGAAAGCCTGCGAGAAGTACAGGAGAGAAATATTAAGGCCCTTGAAGATGTCTTGCTTGCAAATGATGGAAAAAACATAGCAATCGGAACCCATGGAACTGCCTTGAGCACCATATTAAATTATTATGATAACACATATGGATATGAGGATTTTGACCGCATGAGAAGTCTGATGCCCTGGGTTGTAAGAATGCAGTTTGAGGGCACAAAATGTATAGATATCATGAAGATAAACATTCTGCAGGGAGAAATTTAAGAATTATATACATAAAACCTTATTTTAAATAGATTAGCTTATTTTTGGGTAGCCATGTTGACTAAATGTACTTATACTCCTTCTGGCATCAGCGGCTTTCTGAAATCTGTTAATCTTTGTCACCGGTGGGAGTTATTGAACCCTGCCTGCGGAAATACTCCTTGGGAGGTCAGCTGTCGTTGAGATAGTAGGAGGAGTGGCGATTGAACTTATTGTTAAACTGACTTATATTGACAGAATAGCTTGACAGAGGTAGTTTGACAGTATATTGTGGATGAAAAGCATTATTACATACAGAAAGTTAAAATCATAGTCAGCATGGGAGGTTAGCAGATGGAAGGAGCATTGGTATTTCAAAAAGGCAACAAGGAAGAGGTGCAGGAAATATTTGAGGTGTTTTCAGAAGGCATCAAAGAAATGATTGCCAATGGTATCTATCAATGGGATGAAGTATATCCAACTATGGAGGATCTTGAGAATGACCTTGAGAACGAAGAACTGTATGTCGGTAAAGCGGAAGGAGACATCGGAGTTGTATTTGTGCTGAATCAAGACTTTGATGACCAGTACCAAAACGGTAAATGGGTTCTTAAAACAGAGGACTTTATGGTAATCCACCGTTTATGTGTACACCCTAAATTCCAAAACCAGGGTTTGGGTAAAAAGACTTTGCTGCATATTGAAGAAATACTAAAATCCCAGGGGATTAAATCCATTCGTCTGGATGCCTATACTTTAAATCCCTTTGCATTAAGAATGTATAATTCTCTGGGATATTCAGTGGTTGGTGAAGCGAATTGGAGAAAGGGTAAATTTTACCTGATGGAGAAGATCCTGAATGATAAGGGAGAGAACCAGGGTTTAACTTAACCAGTGGTTGATAAGAATCCGCCTGACCGGTTATTGTAGCTTTTTTGACCGGGAGCTATAATGAATCTGACCGGTCAAGGAGGAAAGAAGATGAATTTAGGAAAGAAGATTAAAAACTTAAGACTACGTAAATCTGTTACCCAGGAGGCATTGGCAGAGCATCTGCATATATCCGCCCAGGCTATCAGTAAATGGGAGAATGATGTAACCACTCCTGATATCCAGATACTACCTGCCTTGTCTGCTTTTTTTGGCGTTACGATCGATGAGCTCTTTGAGGTGGCGGCAGAAACCCACCTGGAGCGGATTGAGAACATGATAATAGCAGAAAGAATCCTTACCAAAGTGGATTACGATTATGCCGAACGTTACTTAAAAGATACCCTGGAAGATAACAGGCATAAAGCTAAATGTCTTCAGTTGCTGGCTGAGCTTTATAACCATGAGGCAGATGTGTACAGAAGCCAGGCAGAATATTATGCCAAAGCTGCACTGGAAGAAAACCCTGACTCAAAGGATAATCACGTTTCCTTAATGAAAGCCCAGCAGGGAACGGCAAAAGACTGGAACTATGTCAATCATCATAATAGGATAACCTATTACCAGCAATTTATAAAAACAAATCCGGGTTATCCCAGAGGGTATATGTATCTGTTGGATGAACTGATTGCAGACGGAAGGCTTATGGAAGCTAAGACTGTCTTAAAAGATATGCAGAAGGTCAGGGATGATGTCAGAGTCCCTATGTATGAAGGTGAACTTCTTTGGGCAGAAGGAAAGCAGGAAGAGGCTTTTATAATCTGGAAGGACATGGCAGAAAAGGATGCCGGGAATTGGCTGGTATATGCTTACCTGGCGGACCGCTGTGCAGGTACTGCTCGTTACGAAGAAGCGATTGCGTATAACAAAAAGGCTTTTGAATTGCAGCCGTCGCCTAAATATGTGGATGCGGCGGAATGTATGGCTCATATCTACGAAATTCTTGGTAATTACCCGGAGGCAGTAAGAGCCTGGGAAGAATATATAAGGGTGCTTGATACAGAATGGAATTGCGTTGAAGGAGAATCTGTTGACAGACCCAAAAGAGAAATTGCAAGATTAAAGGAATTAGCAGAAGTTTAGAATAAAAGGGGCAGCTGTTTATTGAGTTGACACCTGTAAGTTAGGGGAAAGAATCTAATTTATAGGAGGTTACATCATACAGCGGTCCCTTTTTCGCATTCAATATTAAGAAGTACGAACATGGGAGATGCATTGTATCACTATGAAAACCTACGAATTTGATTTATAATAGATGCACTTGCAACGCGGTATAATAAAACAGGAAAAATAAGTATAATAGGAAAGATTAAGCGGAGGTAGATTAAGATGCCAAGAAAAGTAGTTCTATTCATTGCTGAAAGTCTGGACGGATATATCGCCACCAAAGAAGATGATCTTGAATGGCTGATTAACACGGAAGGGGAAGGGGATAATGGCTATTCAGAATTCTACGATACCATTGATACGATTATTATGGGTAGAAGAACCTATGACTGGATTCTAAATCATGAAGGCAATAACTTTCCCTATGTAGGAAAGCAATGTTATGTACTGTCAGAATCCAGACAGGGAAAAGATAAAAATGTTGTGTATGTAAATGGTAACATCACAGAATTCATACAGAAATTAAAGCAGGAGGAAGGAAAGGATATCTGGATAGTAGGCGGAGGCAGCATGCTCCATGAATTTATCGAGAAAAGGCTTGTGGATGAATGGATTATTACAGTTACTCCCACTATTCTGGGGGACGGCATACCGTTGTTTCAGAAACAAGATTTTAGAACAAAGCTACGTTTAAAAGGCGCCAGAACCTTTAATCAGTTTACAGAACTTCATTATGAAACAGAGTTTTAATAATTTATCATGAGTATGAGGTTCTCTGCATTAAGCCTGTATAACTGTTAGATGAGGCTGTTATATATTGGATGTAAAGAGGTAAGAAGCCTCCTGGGTTTTCTGTAATGCACTGCCTGAAAGACACCCTGCCGATTATGTGTGCTATAATCGAACAAAATTGTTCGCTTTTAGCAATATTAATTGGCAAGGTGTCTTTTTTGTTTTAAAGTATTGACAAAATTTCTTTGAGGTGATATGGTTATA
Source organism: Anaerocolumna sp. AGMB13020 (assembly GCF_033100115.1). Taxonomy (NCBI): domain Bacteria; kingdom Bacillati; phylum Bacillota; class Clostridia; order Lachnospirales; family Lachnospiraceae; genus Anaerocolumna; species Anaerocolumna sp. AGMB13020. The sequence continues at coordinate 3,383,130 of NZ_CP136910.1, forward strand.
CACACAAGTATATAACCATATCACTGTATAACGAGAAAGGGAGGTTTTTCGTGAACACAACCTTTGATAACAATAAACCGATATTTATACAAATCCGAGAAAAAATAGAAGATCAAATCGTAAATAATCAATTAAAGGAGGAAGAGCAGGCACCCTCCACCAATCAGTTAGTGAGCTTTTATAAAATTAATCATGCAACGGTAGCAAAAGGAGTAAATCAACTGGTAGAGGAAGGGATACTTTATAAAAAAAGGGGAATTGGCATGTTTGTTGCTGCAGGAGCGAAAGAAAAACTCATGAACAAGAGAAAAGAAGTATTTGTAGATGACTATATAGTACCTTTGGTGCAGGAAGCTTTAAAGCTCGGAATATCCGAGGGAGAAATAACAGAGATGATTAATAGGATAGGGAGGATGGCTAAATGACATTTCAGATAGAAGTAAAAAATGTATCACTTAAGTATAAGAAATTTAAAGCCTTAAAGGACATTTCCTTTCAACTTGAGGATCAGAAGATATATGGACTTATCGGCAGAAATGGTGCCGGTAAAACTTCCCTGTTATCAATACTTGCAGGGTTAAGGGAAGCCACAGAGGGAGTAGTTACCGTTTCGGGAGAACCTCTATTTGAAAATGCAGAGGTGATGGAGCAGATTCGGCTAATCTATCAGAATGATTACAAGGATGAGTATCGTAAGGTTGAGCAGTTAATCAAGGCTTCAGCAAAATTCAGCCCGAACTTTGACAGAGAGTATGCAAAGACCTTGATCAAGGTCTTTAAACTGCCGAAGAACAGAGCGGCGAATAAGCTATCCAAAGGGATGCAGTCCGTACTGGATGTTATCATTGGATTGGCAAGCCGTGCACCCATAACCATCTTTGATGAAGCTTATCTTGGAATGGATGCGCCTACCAGAGTAACCTTTTATAAAGAGCTGCTGGAAGAGCAGGTAAGACATCCAAGGATTATTATCTTATCCACTCATCTGGTATCGGAAATGGATTATCTGTTTGATGAAGTACTGATACTTAAGAATGGCTCCTTGCTTCTTCAGGAAGAATATGAAACCCTGACCTCAAAGGGAGTTACCATAACCGGTGGTATGAAAGAGGTGGATGAATTTGTTCAGGGAAGACGAATATTGGGCTCAGAACAGTTGGGAGGGACAAAAGCCGTAAGGCTTTATGAAGAGGAGCTGGAGCAGTTAGAGGCAAAAGCGCATGAAAAGGGATTAGATGTCGGACCGATTTCTCTGCAGGATTTATTTATCTATCTAACGGAGGATGAGGCAGAGAATTTATAATATAAACTAACATTGAAAGGTATAGGTGTTTTATGAAATCAAAATCAAGAACATGGAGTGTATTTAAAGATATTTATGAATCATATTTTAAGTACACCATATGGTTTATTATTGCTATTATAATAATGCATTTTGGTATGTCGGTATTATCCTTTAGAGGTGCAGCGGCCGCAGCTGCTCTAAGGGACGGAGTGGAAAGATATAATCTGTATATTACCTCTTACAGCGCTTCAGGTGCTTTTATGCTAATTATCGGAATCGTAACAGGATTTATACAAATGCCTTTTTATGTGACACATGGAGTGACAAGAAAAGATTACTTCCGTGGTAATGTGCTTGCAACCTTGGCGCTTGCCTTCACCCTGGCACTTGTTTTCAGTGTAGGTTCGGAGGTAGGAAAGGTGATTTTCTTGCAGTTTGGATATTCTTTTAAGGAAGAGATTCTTATACCCGGGCTGAGCAATAACTGGCTGCTATTGTTCTTTTTATATGGTATAAATATATTTGCTTACTCCTTAATGGGCTGGCTGATTAATATTGGATTTTACCGTTATCATGCATTCATTGGTATAGGCTTTATTGTTGTTGCGTTAGCAGCATTAGCTCTTCACGGATTGGTGTGGATAAACGGATGGTTTTCTATCTTTAGCGATGATTTTAAAGGTATCCTTGCAGACAACTCCCTTTATCTTTCAGTTATCGGAACGATAGGTCTAATAGCAGTTTTATTAGGCTTGATCCGAATGCTTACCAGGAAGGTACCTATAAAGATCTAAGGCGAATTAATAATAGATCAGATACTTTTCGTTCCTCAAATACGGGATACCTTTGTAATTTAGGAACTCAGTTTGACGGGATAAAATATTAATAAAATACAATTTTAGGAGGAAATGCTATGACATTTGTATACCTGATGAAGAATCAGAACCAGCTTAAGAAAGAACTGGTGGAACAGCATGTGGAACATTTAAAGCAGCTAAAAAAAGAAGGAAGGCTGATACTCTGCGGGCCTTTTGGGGATTATCCCGGAGGAATGGTAGTATTTTCAGCACAGGATAAAGAAGAGGCTGACCGTATAGCACAGTCAGATCCCTTTGTTTCCTCCGGCTGTAAGACCTATGAGCTGAGAACAATGGAAATAGCGGATGAAGCGAATAACTATCTGCTGTAGAAGCGGAATTTATGTGGGGCTGTTGCAAAATAAATGTTAAGCGGTAAAAAGCCAGGAGGTCTCTTTCCGCGACATTGTTTTAAATGCAACGTCCCCATTTTTATATTCTTTTGAGTTTCTTTAGATAATTATTATAAATACGTAAGGTAATCGAAAGAACTATTTCAAGTATATATGGTAAAATATTCATGTTTTTGACATTAGGGATACGGTGATTACCTGTATCGAAAGGAGATATGAAAGTGAAGAAGAAAGTACTATCCGGTATTATGGCTATAATTTTATTGATGATGACAGTATTAAACGTGCCGATAGGGGAGGCCTATGCAGCAGAAGCAGGCAAAAAAGAGGATACGACAGGCTTTCAATATGAGTCAGGGGATGCTGATATTTCTGTTAAAGTAATGGAAATGCTGGGAGTGATAAATGTAAATACATCGGGAAGCTGGGGAGAGACAAAAGGAGTGACCCGTGGAGAATATGCGAAAATGCTGGTAAGCCTTTCAAGCTATGCTGGAAAGGTAAGCAGTAATACCAATGCAAGAATTTTTGTAGATGTATCACCCAAAAACCAATATGCCGGGTATATCAAATTAGCCGTCAGCAAAGGCTGGATGAGCGGCTACCTTGGAGGTAAGTTTAAGCCTGAGAAACTGGTGACCTTGGAGGAAGCTATAAATGGAGCAGTTATGCTGCTGGGTTACACGAAGGAGGACTTTGAAGGGAACCTTTCTGATGCCAAATACGGACTTTACCTGGATAAGGATTTAAACAGCAATATAAGTCTCAAACGAAGCAGCTCCATGAAGCGGAAGGACTGTATAAACTTATTCTATAATCTGTTAAAGTCAAAAAATAAAGAGGGCAGCCTTTACGGGGAACTTTTTGGTTATTCTTTGGATAGCCGGGGAGAAATTGATTACGATAAAAAAGTGAATGAATCTTTAAAAGGACCTTTCTTTGTAAGTGCAAACTGGGTGAAATCCATTCCTTTTCAGGTAGGGACACAGAGGCTATATAAGAACAATAAGAAATGCAGCAAATCTGACATTAAGGCTGGCGACCTGATATATTATTCTATCACCTTAAAGACGATATGGGCATTTGATGCGAATAGCAACATCGGATATAAGGCTCTTCTTGATAATACCAGAAAGGGACCCTACCTATACGGCGGCAGCTGGAAAGAGAAAATACCTTTTTCCGCAGGTACAGCCAGTATTTATAAGAATGATAAAAAGGCAGCTGTATCTGATATAACCAATTACGATATCTTGTATTATTCCAAAGAAGCAAAGATAATCTGGGCCTATGATGAAAAAGGAGAGGTGGATTATCTAGGCATTCTGAATCAGTATAAAAAGGGGCCGTATATCCTAAAAGACAGCTCTTTGTCTAATCTGCCTCAGAGTGTTCAGAATGCCAGAATTTATAAAAACGGTAAATTAAGCGAAAAAGGCAGGCTGGAGTCCTATGATGTGGTTTATTATTCAGAAGAATTAAAGACCATCTGGGCCTATAATAATAAGATTTACGGAACATATGAGGAAGCAAAACCCAATCAGGTTGCCCCTGCTGAAATCGTAGTTGGCGGAGTTACCTATAAGATTGGCAGCCAGGCTTTGGGTTATGAGCTATCCGCCCAGGGAAGTATCCGAGAGGGAATGAGAGTCGTACTTCTTTTAGGAGATGATGGAACGGTAGCAGGAATCCTTCCTGCAACAGACCTTCAGTCTGTAATAGCGGGTTATGTTATTAAGACCGGTATACATATGTCGAAGGACAGTACAGGTAACGCTGATTTAATCAATTATATCCGAATTGTAGATACCAGCGGCACAGAACAGGAATATGATACAAAACTGGCGAATTATGTGGTGGGAGATATTGTAGAAGTAAACTATGTAAACGGTGAACCAGTGGTATCAAAAGCAGCATCCGGCAGACTGGAAGGCAGGGTAAGCAGTGACGGTACCAGTGTTTCCGGCAGGATAATAACGGCCAATGCCAATATACTTGATGTAGCAAAGGGAAGTTATACGAAGGTAAGCCCAAACAAACTCAGCGGTGCCGAATTAACCAGCCAGAATGTGCTGTATTACGGAGTAAATAAATCCGGTGAGATCACGGATATGATACTGTTAAATGCCACGGGAGACCTCTTTCAGTATGGAATACTGCTTTCTTTTACGGTAATGGATCAGATGAATACAGGTAATGGAAATTTACAGTTATCCGGCACCTATACCTATGATCTTGGTGGAAATAAATATACCACAGAAGCACAGGAGATAAGCTTTAACGAAACAGCAGGACCTAAGGGATTTCTCATTAGTAATGGTGAGATCAAGTTCCTTAAGACCCTTTATAAGGTTGGGGTTACTTCCATCGATAGAAATCAGGTAAGGGGAGGCGAGTCTGTATATCCTATCTCTGATAAGGCAGCAATATATGTTTACAGTGATAACAATTATTATCCCGCCAAGCTTTCCGACATCTCAAATCTGAAGAAATACAATGTTGAAGCCTATACAGATAAGATTAACCAGGAAGACGGCGTTATCAGGGTTATTGTTGCAACCAAGAAATAGCATTGCCGGAACAGGCAGATAGGAGACTAAATGACACAACAGGAAGTAAGCAGTGTAAAGCCTAAGCGCAAGATAAATCTAAAGAATATAAAGTGGAAAAAAATTATTAAATATACGGTTATCCTACTTATAATTGCAGTGATTGCGGGAAAGGTCCTGGACTTATTAAAGCCTGCCGGCAATCAGGCACAAATGTCAGTACAGACAGCAGCAGTTATCAAAGGTAATGTAGAAAGCATGCTAAGCGGGAAAGGAACCATTGAACCACTGGATAAATACGAGGTCAATGCTCTTGTAAAAGGAGAAGTGCTGGAGGCCCCTTTTGAGGAAGGCGATAGGGTGAAAAAAGGAGATCTTCTATACCAGATAAGCACCAAAGACGTGGAAAACAGTATAGAATCCGCAAACCTAACCGTTGAGAAAGCAAAAAGGAACTACGATGACTCCATGACAAAGTTAGGTGACCTGGAGCAGACAGCCAAAATCTCAGGTTATGTTAAGAAGCTCTATGTGAAAGCTGGCGACAATATCCAGGCCGGAGCAAATATTGCGGACATCTATAACAGCGACTATATGTATCTTGATGTACCTTTTCTCTCAGCACTGGTAAAAGAAAGCCTGATTGGAAAGCAGGCAGTTATAACCATGGACACAACACTGGAGCAGCTAAAGGGAAAAGTGACCGCAGTCAGTGACATGGAGGAGACCATAGCCGGTAATATAGCTACCAGGAAAGTAACCATAAAGGTAAAGAATCCGGGTGGTATTGCAGCCGGAGCACTGGCTCTGGCAAGCATTGGAACGGAGCCGTGTGCTGCAAACGGTACCTTTAGAGCAAGTGTTGAACAGACCATAACAGCAGAGGGTTCCGGAAAGATAAGCGCTTTAAAGCTTACTGAAGGCAGGTATATGGAAAGCGGCAGCATAATCTATACCCTGGCCGCAAAGGATATGAACAACGCAATTGAGGACAGTAAGCTTTCGCTGAAGGAAGCGGAGCTGGCTCTTAAGAATCAGAAGAATCAGTTAGAGAATTACAGCATTCAATCCCCGATATCCGGTCAGGTAATCCTTAAAAATAAAAAGAAGGGAGATACCATAGATCCGGGAACTGACAGCAGCAAAGGAGCGCTGGCCATAGTCTATGATCTTTCTGCCATGACCTTTCGTATGAATATTGATGAGCTGCAGATCAGGAATATCTCTGTGGGCCAGGTAGTCAGAATCACCGCGGATGCCCTGCCCGGAGAAGAAATTAAAGGCAGAGTAGAGAAAATCGGATTGAACAGTACCACCAACAACGGTGTAACCACTTATCCTGTTACCATCCGCATTGATAATACCGGAAATTTACTTCCTGGAATGAATGTAACCGGTAAAATCATAACTGCTAAGTCAGATAATGCGCTTATGGTACCCACGGGAGCTGTGATGCGTGACAATATCGTATATGTAAAGACTGCAGAGAAGGATACCAAAACAGAGGGTACAGGTATTAAAGACAGCGGGGCCGTGGATTCGGAGGGGATACCTGCCGGTTTTAAGGAGGTAAAGGTAGAGGTTGGAATCAGCAACGGCACCTATGTAGAAATCAAATCCGGTCTGAAGGAGGGAGATGAAGTATATATTCCCTTTGTGGATACCAGTGGAATCGGTGGCGGCGATATGGGCTATTACGATGAAGTTACTGTGACGGAATAGGAGGAGACATGAGTACTGAGCCCTTAATTGAAATGATAGAGATAGAGAAGGTATATAATATGGGTGATACCCAGGTCAGGGCCAATGATGGCATCAGTCTTAAGATATATCAGGGAGAATTCGTTGCCATTGTCGGTAAGTCCGGAAGTGGTAAATCTACTTTAATGAATATCATTGGTGCCCTGGATACTCCCACCAGCGGAAAGTATATTCTGAAAGGGCAGGATGTTAGTAAAATGAAAGGGGACTATCTGGCAGAAATACGAAATAAAATGATAGGATTTGTATTTCAGCAATATAATCTGCTGCCGAAGCAGAACCTGCTGGAGAACGTCTCGCTTCCCCTGCTGTATGCCGGCTTAGGTGAAGGAAAACGAAAGAAAAGGGCATTGGAGGTACTTGAGAAGGTAGGCATTGGCGATAAGTGGAGAAACCTGCCCAATCAGCTATCCGGTGGACAGCAGCAGAGGGTATCCATCGCCAGAGCCCTGGCAGGCAATCCCTCCTTAATTCTTGCCGATGAACCCACCGGTGCCCTGGATTCACGTACCAGCAGAGAAGTACTTGATTTGTTGAAAGACTTAAACCATGAAGGAAATACCATTGTTCTGATAACCCATGACAATTCCATAGCAGCAGAGGCTCAAAGGGTCATCAGGATCATAGACGGGAAGGTATCCTTTGATGGGAGGGTAGAAAAATATAAAAGTATTCTAAAGGAAAGTGAGGAAGAGCATGGGTCTGATACAGGTATTTAAGCTATCATGGAGCAGTATCGTAAGCAATAAAATGCGGTCCTTCCTCACCATGCTTGGTATGATTATCGGTGTTGCTTCGGTTATTATCATGGTCAGCCTGATGGAAGGAATGACAAGGGAGATGAAAGACTCCTTTGGCTCAATGGGCGTGAATAATGTTACGGTCACCCTCATTGGAAGGAATGGAGATGTAATACTGACCGAAGAAGACATGTATGAATATGCCAAAGAGCATAAGGACACGATAAAGGCAGTGGTACCAAATGTTGCCTTTCAGACTACTGTAAAAGGTGCAGCGGACAAGATGGAAGGAGCTCAGATTACGGGAGTTGATGAAAAGTATGCGGGTCTCAATGATAAGACGGTAGAAAAAGGCAGTTTTATCAATTACATGGATATAACCAACATGGAAAAGACCTGTGTAATCGGCAGTTATGTGGACTTAAAGGTATTTGGCCAGAAAGCAAAGGTTGGCGATACGATTAAAATCGGCGGAGAAGCCTACACCATAAAGGGAATCTTAAAAGAAACTGCAAATAATGTGGAGTGGTCCGATGACAATTGTATTTACATACCTTACACCACCGGTGCAAGACAGGCGGGGATCGGAAGCATCAGCAGCTATTCCCTGGTGGCAAAGGATACCAAGGTGGTGGAGAAGGTAACCTCAGATATTAATGATTACCTGTATAATATTTATCATGATAAGAAGTTTTATTCCGCTACCAACCTGATAAATATGCTAAATGAGATAAACCTTCAGCTGGGTATGATGACGGCGCTCCTTGCGGGTATTGCTGGAATATCCCTGCTGGTAGCGGGTATCGGTATAATGAACATCATGTTAGTATCCGTAACCGAAAGAACCAGAGAGATTGGCATCAGGAAATCTCTGGGGGCTAAGAAAAGAGATATCATGCGCCAGTTTGTAATGGAAGCCGGTACTACAAGTGGAATAGGCGGAACAGTAGGTATCCTTTTAGGTGCCTTTGCAAGTATTGAAATCGGTAAGGCCATAGGCTTTAATGCAACCCCGACCTTGTCAGTAGTGCTAATTTCCTTTGGTATCTCAGCCGGAATCGGAATCATATTCGGATATCTGCCTGCAAATAAGGCAGCAAAACTAAATCCCATTGAAGCCTTAAGAAGTGAATAAAATTGGTAATCTAAAGATTCATAGAGGCCTAAGAAGTGAATAAAGCGGAAATCTAAAGAATCATAGAGGCCTAAGAAGTGAATAAAAGCGGAAATCTAATGTATCATAGAGGCTTTAAGAAGTGAATATAGGCGAATAGCTAAAGTCCATGGAAGCAAAGCTTACGCAGAAGATATATAGATAAACAGACGCAGTAGCTATTTTAGGAGGGAGGTGGGACGTATCAAAAAAAGAATAATCCTATTAATTATACTGGTATTTGTCTTGGAAGGTTGTTCCTCAAAATTGAAAAATAGTTTTGAGAATACGAAGTTAGACACAGAAGAGGAGAGTTCGGCTGAATTAATAGATCAGGAAGAGATAGGGCGAGAGTCAGCTGCTCAAACCACAGTAACACAAGAGGCAGTACCTTCTGAAGTCGTGGTTGAGGAGAAGGGCAAGCAGGTGCCGATAACCGGGCAACCGGTTACGATGGAGGATTTGTTAGCAGAGAGGACAGACCAGGAGAAATGCTTTATGGGATTGTCTCCTAAGAAATACCTGAATGACTTTGATACCCTTTATAAGGAACTTCAGGCTAACTACCCCTATTTTGGTGTGGTAAAACGCAAGCATAACGTGGATATCAAAGAACACTATGAAAAGTACCGTAAACAGATGAAAGATTGCAGAAATGACGATGAGTTCTGGACGATACTTAAAGCTTTCATTGACGAATTGCAGTATACAGGTCATATTCAGGCCTGGGGCTACCGGTATGCCAATGAACTGAAGAGTCTGAAGGAAACAGTGGAAGCCTTTCCCCAATATAAGGAGACCCTGCAAAGATACATTGACAAGCTGGAAAACCCTGTTTCTGAGAAGAACTATCAGCTTATGAAGGAGTTCTACGAAGGACTGGAGGCAGAGGTCCTTGAACGGAACAAAGCATTGGGTGATTCAGAGGACGGCGGGAACAACTGGGAAGAGTCGGAGCCTTTACCCAATGTAACAACAAAGGTGCTGGAGAAGGGTAAGATTGCCTATGTAGATATTGAAGCCTTTGATATGAGCACCTATGAGGAGGACAAACAGATATTGCTGCCCTTTTATGAGAAAGTGCAAGGCTATGACCACCTTATCATAGACATTACCAAGAATACCGGGGGCGGGATGGATTATTATAATCAGCTGGTAGTAGCTCCCCTGGCCGATAAGACATATTCTGTATCAACCTATTTACTGGCAAAGGCAGGAGAGAACAATCAGTATTTTCTCAATATGGAGGAAGGCCTTGCAGAAGGACTATGGCTGCCGCTGTCAAAACTTCCGGACCTTGCTGGTAGGAATAAAGAGGACTTATCCCAGCTGGATTATTTTATGAAAGAGACTTATCTGATCAAACCAAATCATAAGTCGGCTTTTAAAGGGAAGTTATGGCTGCTAGTAAGCCCACAGAATTACTCCTCCGCAGAATATGCCGCTATGTTTACAAAAGAATCCGGATTTGCGACCCTGGTAGGCGAGCAAACAGGCGGTGATGGGATTGGTGTTGATCCTGCATATATTATCCTCCCTAACAGTGGTCTGGTAATACAGTACAGTCCCATATACGGGATAACCAGAGATGGCAGGAATAGTGAAGAGTACGGCACGGAGCCGGATTATTACCGGCGAAAAGATGAAACAGCACTGGAAACCTGCTTAAGACTGATTAAGAATAGCAACAACTAAACGAAAGAAGCAAATAGCTGCGGAATGATATCTGTTCTGCAGCTTTTTTTATCATTCAGGCAGTTGGGTTTCTTTGCCCCTGCCGGAAGGGTTCTATACTCATGACAATTGTCATATTAACTTTTTACAATCAGCACTATTTTTTATTACTAAATATTAGTAATATATCAGTGTGAATAAACCTAAGGAGGATTATTGGATGAGTCAGACAGTTGTAAAAATTGATAACCTGGTTAAGCGATACAAGGAGCTCACGGCGGTTGATCATTTTAACCTTGAAATAAAGGAAGGTGAGATTCTTGGTCTTTTAGGGCCTAACGGTTCGGGAAAGACAACAACCATAAGCTGCCTTCTGTCACTGTTAAAGTTTGAAGAAGGAAATATTGAAGTATTTGGGCAGAAGATGAATCCGGACAGTTATTCTTTGAAACGTGATATTGGAGTTATCCTGCAGAATGTGGCTGTTTTTGATACCCTTACGGTTTATGAGAATATTGACTTTTTCTGCGGCCTTTATGTGAAGGAGAAAGCCACAAGAAAAAAATATGTAGAAGAAGCCATACAGTTTGTAGAGCTTACGGAATTTCAGAAGTTCTATCCAAAGAAGCTTTCTGGCGGATTGCTCAGGCGATTAAATATTGCCTGCGGAATAGCCCATAAACCCAAACTGATTATTTTGGATGAGCCTACCGTTGCCGTAGATCCCCAGAGCCGTAATAAGATACTTGAGGGAATTGTTGAATTGAATCGCCAGGGAACTACCATTATCTATACCTCTCACTATATGGAGGAGGTGGAAGCAATCTGTTCCAGAATCGTCATAATGGATAAAGGAAAAAATATAGCAAACGGGACCGCAAATGAACTGAAGCTGATGATCCAGAACAATGAAACTATTTATATCGACATGAGAGCATTGCCTTATGAGGATCTTGAAAATATAAGACAGATAAATCATGTATATTCTGCAGAGTATGCCAGGGAACAGCTGACAGTAAAATGCAACGGCGGTAAACATAATCTGATTCATATAATGAATTACCTGCAGGAAAAGGGTATCACCTTTGGCAGGGTACACTCCGAGCTGCCCACCTTAAATGATGTATTTCTAGAGATTACCGGAAAAGAGCTTAGGGATTAATCGTATCAGTTGAAGGAATTTAATTGCTTAAGAATGATGTAAAGGGACTATTCTAAGCTTAGAAAGGAATAAATGTATGTTTTTTCACTTGCTAAAATATAAACTGAAAGCCCTGTTCCGTGAAAAGGATCTGCTGGGGTGGATTTTTGCTTTCCCAATTGTGCTGGGAACCTTTTTTTACCTGTCTTTTGGAACGATTATGCAGTCTGACGAGTATGATTTTTCTCCCGTGCCTATTGCATATGTAACAGAGAGCGGAGCAGATGAGACCTTTGATGGAATACTTAAGGAGCTGGGGACAGAGTCTGATGACCAGTTGTTTCAGATAACAAAAACAGATATGACCCAGGGGGAAGCACTGCTTAAAGCAGGAGAGGTAGACGGGATTCTGATATCATTGCCGGATAATTCCCTGCAGGGTGCTGCTTCGCAGAGTATTTCGATGATCGTTAGCGGTAAAGGACTGAATCAGACAATTATAAAATCTTTTCTGGAAACCTACTTAAAACATAAAAGTGTAATAGAACAGATCGGAAGCACACATCCGGACAAAATGGAAGCTGCCATAAACATACTCTCCGAAAATGCTGAATTTAACAAGGAAATATCCTATTCCAATTCCAAAATGGATAATCTCTCTCAATATTTCTTTGCATTGATAGCCATGACCTGTATGTATGGTTCTGTAATTGGCAGAAGGTGCGTAGAGGATATCCAGGGAAACCTGTCGGCTCTTGGAGCAAGAAGAGAGATATCACCTGCCCATAAGCTTACGGTAATCGTTGCTGACTTCTGTGGCTCCGTGTTGGTAGACTTCTCTTCCGTTCTGTTGTTGATTGGTTATCTCACCATGGTATTAAAAATTGATTTTGGTGACAGAGTGCCACAGATTATTTTGACTGCTTTTGCCGGCTCTGTAATTGGTGTGGCAATGGGGATGTTCATTGGTTCCATCGGAGGCATATCTGTAACGATAAAGCAAGCCTTGGTCTCAGTCATCAGCCTTGTATTGTCCTTCTTAAGCGGACTTATGATAAATACTATGAAAGATATTGTGGAGCATACCGTTCCTTTCGTAAACCGGATAAACCCTGCGGCATTGATTACGGACTGCCTGTATTCTCTGAATATGTATGACAACTTTGAGAGGTTTTACACAGACCTTGTTTTAATGGGAGTTATTGCTGTGTTATTTATCTTTGGAAGTTATATGCAGTTAAGGAGGAACCGCTATGCAAGTATTTAAAGCTTTTTATATTAACCTTAGAAAAGAAATGCCAAGCATCATAATATACTTTATTATCTTCCTCTTGTTATCTCTGTTACTCTCCGGTAATGGCAGGAAACAAACAGAGGTGGTGTATAATGACTCGAAGGTAAAGATGGCGGTATTTGATGAAGATAATACCGTATTAAGCAAAAGTCTGTATGAATATCTTGATAAGACCCAAGAGCTGAGAACAATAAATAATGATAAAGATTCCATAACTGACGAGCTTTTTTACCGGAATGTCGAATACGTTCTGACTATAAAAGAAGGTTTTGAGGAGAAGATAAAGTCCGGCAGCTTTGAAGGTGTTGTGGAGAATGTAAAGGTTCCGGACAGTGTAAGCGGTAAGCTGCTGGATGACAAGATCAATCAATATCTGTCTGTATTAAGTGCCTATACCGTGGGTGGTTTCAGCATAGATGAGGCGGCGGCAAAAGCACTGGATACCGTTTCTGTTACCGCAAAGGTAACCCTCCTTCAGGTAGAAGGAAAAGAGGTGGAAAAGAGCAAGGCCTATTACTTTTATACCTATATTCCCTATGTCCTTATCTGCATGCTGATAAATGGGCTTGGCGGAATCCTTCTGAATTTCCGGAAAAAAGACCTGGATTGGAGAATCAAGTGCTCCGCCTTGTCAGAAAGAAGCAGGAATACCGCCTTGATATCTGCCGGTCTGCTTTTTGGTTTTGCCTGTTGGGCTGCTTTTGTAATCCTCTCCCTCTTTCTCTATAACGAGGAACTGACTGGTATAAGAGGAGTACTCTTTATCGCAAACAGTCTGGTATTTTTATTGGTGGCAATGAGTCTTACCTACCTTGTCAGCTTTTTTGTAAAAACCTCCAGTGCCCTTAATATGGCCTCCAATATTATTGGTTTGGGACTCAGTTTCCTTGGGGGAATATTTGTTCCTTTAGAATATATGAGTAAGAGTGTTTTAAGATTTTCAAAGCTGCTGCCTACTTACTGGTATGTGATGACGAATCAAACCATTGATTCTTTTAATCGTTCAGGGGAACAGTACAACCTGATATTTCGAAATTTCGGTATTCAAGCAGTTATTGCTGGTGTTATATTCGCTGTGGCAATTGGGGTATCCCACTCCAGAAGGCTTGCACAGTAGCTCCTTTATCTTGCGGCTATTCATCGATAGTCTTATCAAACAATTGCAATACGCTGTTTTAGTCTGCCGGACAGCTTGACACCTCTCTCTGAGAACGGTGTTACAGCCTTCCGGCATTTCCTCTATAAAATCATAGGTATAGGCAGCTTTGGCAGCAGCGCTAAGTATCTTAAGGCGTTCGTTTTAAAGTTTTTAAGTATTTTCTAAGAATTCTAAAATACATCGGCTTGCTTTTCCCAGCTCTTCCTCCAGAATCATATGACCACTGTATAGAAAAGGAATAATCTCTACCCTCGTGGCGGCAGACTGGTATTTTAGTATATCTGTATCTGTAAGATTGGAAGGGATAGAAGATGCATTGTCCATGCCCCTTAGGATACAGATGGGACAAGAGTAATGTTTAAGATCTTTATAAAAGTCCCGATAAGTAGACTCTTTTTCTATCCCTTCCAAGGTGTGAGTGGATACAAACTCAGTTAATTTAGAACCGTTATAATACAGGGATGACCAGTAATCAGAGTAGCCTTCTTCTGCCTTGATGTGAACAGCGGGATAATCAATAATAAGAATCCCCTTTGGCACAACAGAATGATGAAGCAAGAATCCGAGCATATAGGATACCCCTTTCGAAAAACCAAGAAAAACAGGATTATAAAAAGACTCCTGCTCTAATACACAGGCAAGATCCTGAGAATGATCTGCCCAGTCAAAGCCTGTAGCAGGCTCAGAACTTCGTCCTCTTCCACGGTAGCTTAAAACAATGCAATGATGTCCTTTCAGTCTGCTGATTAAGGGGAAACTTCGGCTTGCCGGCTCCCAAACACCCATAGACACAATCAGGGAAGCTTTGTTACTTGGTTGGTTAAAAACATAATATTCTATCTCTATTCCGTTCTTACTTGCAGTTTTTCTGATAAAACTGTTATTTCTTTGATTCGCTGTATTATTGTTCATGTTTATTCCTTTCGTTCACTGAATACAGATAAATCATTCATGTGTTATCTCGATGAGAAAGTTTGTTTGTAGCGTCTAAAGATACTTGAGCAGTTACAATTTGCTAGCATTTAATAAGAATGCTATAATAATTTATAGAAAAGCAAAATTTCTCCGCAGTAACAGCCCTATTAATTGTATTATAAGGTAACAGCAGATAATAAAAAGTACGCACTTTATAGTGCTTCGGTAACCAAAAAGTAACAAAAAAGGGGATATGCATATGGACATCAACGGTGATACCATAAAATTCAGAGAGAAAGAGTACACCTGTAATTTTAAAATAACCATAGATCTTATTGGTGGAAAATGGAAGACGCTTATTCTCTGGTATTTAGGCAATCAGGGCACGAAAAGATTTAGTGAATTACAGAAATTGCTGCCCCAGGTAAGTCATAAAGTGCTGACGCAGCAATTAAGAGAACTGGAAGATGACAGGCTCCTTGAGCGGCAGGTATATCCGCAGGTTCCACCCAAGGTAGAGTATACTCTGTCAGTTCAAGGAAGAACCCTAATGCCAATTTTTGATACCCTGTGCCAATGGGGAGATGAATATAGAAAGAGGTCTTTTATGTATAAAAAAACATTGTATAAAAAAACAGATAAACTCTGTGAGGAAGCAAAGCTAATCAGAGAAGAAGTATTTGTAAAGGAACAGGGATTTCTGGATGAATTTGATGAGATTGATGAAATAGCGAAACACCTGGTGTTTTATGCAGATGGCAAACCGGCAGCAACCTGCAGATATTACAGAGGAAAAGAAGAAGGAGAATATACGGCTGGCAGAATTGCAGTAAGAGAGGAATATCGTGGAAGGAATCTGGGACAGCATATTATGGAAACTATAGAGGAAAATGTCAGGGAGGACGGCGGAAAAAGTATCACTCTCTCAGCACAAAAAAGAGTACAGGGCTTTTATGAAAAGAGTGGTTTTAAAGCATATGGGGAACCTTATCTGGATGAACACTGTGAGCATATACATATGATAAAAATTCTGGATTAGTTCTTTTTAACTTTTCCTTGTATAAAAATCACAAGGAATAAAAGGCTGTCTGACGCAGATACTACTACTGCATAATACAAGATAAAAATAAGCAGCCAGGAGTAACTTATCAAGCCAGCATATGTAAAGAGCAGGAAAGGAACGTCGGATGGAGAATGTTAGGCTTACCATTGAAGGACTTCAGTTTAATGAAACACAGGATAAAGTCAAAAATCAGCTGGAAGGCATGGTTGGGGTCCGGAATGTATTCTTGAGCGAAGGTCAGGATTATCTGGAGATTAACTATGATGAACAGACCTCTGCCCAGGAAATCAACAACCATTTACAAAATAATGGCTATAAAGTAATTGATATCATGCATTAATGAGCTTCAAACAGTTAAAAGAACTGTGAATAAGAACTTGTAAATAAGAACTTATGAAAAGAACTTGTAAATAAGGACTTGTATCAGCAGGCTATGACATTTGGCTGCGTACAAGTCCTTGTTATTATCTGGAGCTTTCTGATTCAACTAACTGGGTAACATGGACTTCCCGGCTGTTTCCTGGATTGCTTAAGGAATGGATACTGCACATATCTTTCTTGGGATTTACATTTTCAATGTAAACAGCCTCTCCGTTACAGGTTACATGGACCATTTCTGGTAAATGGGCAATTTCCGAAGCACGTTTCTTATCCATAGTCAGTCTCCTTTGATAATGGTTATTTGTTATTACTTAAAAGAATGAAATCAATGCTACCATATCATTCTCTGTAATATTGTTTGTTTTACACAATTGAAATATTCTGTGCTAAAAGGAGAATAAATTACCCTAGAGTAAATCAGTTGATTTTTCTTGAGTAAGCACCGGGAGTAATTCCGGTATATTTTTTAAAAACCTTTGAAAAATAATAAACATCACGGAAGCCGGTCTTTTCCGCCACTTCAGAAATCTTACCGGAGCCGTCTGAAAGCAGGTGCTTGGATTTGGAGATTCGCAGCTCGTTCAGATAGGCAAAAATTGTTGTTCCGGTGGCTTTCTTAAACATCCGGTTGATGTGGTCGAAATTACAGCCTAACTTCTCTTCAATACTTTTACTGGATATTTCCGAGGCATAGTTATCCTGAAAAAACGCAAGCAAGTCATAGATCATTCGGGTGGACCTGGTGGATGAGAGACTGTTATCACTGTATAGGAATCCGGAGGTCAGCTCTCTGGACAAGGCTATCATCAACTCCAGAAAAATGCTGCTGGTCTTTAATTGAAAATACTCCAGGTGATTGTGGTGAGACTCCCTTAGCTGATAGAGCAGCTCAATAAGTCCTGAAGAGGCAGTTGGCTGATTGATATGATAATATTTTGGAAGAATAATGTCATGTAGCCTGCGTTCATTTATGGCACATTCATGGGTTTTTAAGGAGGTAAGCCGGTGGTCCTTTAATAATTTCTTGATAACTTCCTTCTCCTCCTGATGCTCTTTCATCTCATCGTGATAAAAATGGATATAAAAGTAGGTACATTCGGCGGATTTCGTGCCGTAATGTTCCAGGCTGGGGTCAAGTATCAGCATATCATCCGGTCTTAAGATATAACTTCTACTACCTTCATTAATATGCATTTCTCCGGAAATGATATAATACAGAATAAATTCTTCTGTTTTTCTTCTCATATGGACATGGGGAGGTTTTACTGTTACCTGATCGATATATCTGATGCGTGGCAGATGACCGCTGTCCATTCGGTAATAGAGTATAGTATCCATATTTTTAACCATGCCTTTCTAATAGTCTGTAAAATTGAGTCGTGTAACAATTTATGAGCATTCATTTTAAAGGAAAAAAATTCTGTCCGGGTATCCTATAACAAAGCATATTTCAATATTGTTATTTGCTTCTTAAGGATAGTATAGTCGATAATTTTTAATTTTTCAAGGAACTTAACGGGATTATGGCAATCATAAGTCGCCTGTTTGCAAAAAGATAGTGAAATATTACATTGTCTTCCTGGGTATTCGGTTTATTATTAGAGTAGAAATAGTAGAAGCATTGTTATGCCTGATAGGGAAAGACTAATTTAAATGTACTGGCACAAAAATAACAGAATTGAAGATAAAAAATAAAGGAAGAGGAGAAGAGAAAATGAAAGTTAATTTTATGAAGTCATCGGGCAGAGAAGCTGTCTTTCTTACACAGGAAGAGAACTCATGTACCGTTGAATATGCGGCAGCAGGGGGAGGCATTACGCTTTCTGGGGTAAAGGAAGCAGGAAAAAGATACATTGCAGGTGATATTGAAGTCTTAGAAGAGCATTCAGTAGCCATGATGCTGCGCTTCTTTGTACCCGGCGCTGAAAAAGAACAGATTCTGATGAGGTTTGGATTGCTGCCGGGTTTTAAGACGAGAGTATGCCTGGATCTTAACTGGCTGGATAACAGTACAATCTATACGAACAGGACACCAGGATTATTAAAACTTGTTATTCATGGACAGCGCACAGAGTTAAAAGAAGTGGAAAGAATCGAGCTGGGAATTGAAAAAACCTATCATAATGTGAAGGTTCGATTGGAGAATTTCATCTTAACGGATGAAAAACCGGAGGAGTTTCCAATACCGGATAAGAAAATCGTAGATGAATTCGGCCAATGGAAAGAAAAAGAATGGCCTGGGAAAATTCATTCTCTGGAGGAATTAAAATCCCGGTTAAAAGAAAACGAAGGGAAAGCAGAATATCCTTTCACTGAGTGGAACAGCTGGGGCGGTGACGGAAGCCGCAAATTAAAGGAGGGAACCGGATATTTTGGTACCCATAAAACCGCAGATGGAAGGTGGCACCTTATAGATCCGGAAGGCTGTGATTACTTCTCCTTCGGACCTTGTCTGACCGGTGCCGGAGACCAGTGCCGCATTGATAATTTTGAACAGGTGTGTGACTGGCTGCCGGCAGAAGAAGAGGAGGAGTACAGGGATTTTTATAGAAAGGGAACCAGGAGAAGAACGGCCTATATGCCCTTAGACAGTTATAAGCTGACCAGTTTTACTGCCCTTAATCTGAAAAGAGTATACGGTGAGAACTGGATGGAAAAATGGGAAGAAATCGCTCATCATATCCTTATGAAAAATGGTCTGAATTCACAGGGAAATTTCCCTGGATTATGCGTCAACAATGGAAGAAGCAAGCTTCCTTATGTCAGGGAACTTCCAGGCTTCCCCGGTACAGATACCTTGATCTTCAGAGATTTTCCTGACGTACTTTCGCCAGAATATCAGGAGAAATCTGAGGTTTATGCAAAGAAGCTCCTGGAATGGAAAGAGGATCCCTGGCTTATTGGGTATTTTCTTAGGAATGAACCTGAATTCAACTTTGTAGAAGGACTTGCAATCGCCGATGAGGTGCTCTATAATCCTGCCTCTACCTATTGCAAGAAGGGATTGATAAAGTATTTGCAGGATACCTACAGAACCATAGAGTCCCTGAACCAAGCCTGGGAAACAAGCTTTGCTGACTTTAAAGCTCTCGAAAATCCTATAAAGAAGTGTTCTTCGCTATATCCAAAATCAGCGGAGGATATCAGGAAATTCTCCGTACACCTTATCAGGGAATATATAAGAGTACCCGCTGTTGCCTGCCGTGCTGTTGATAAGAATCATCTCAATCTGGGGCTTCGCTGGTCCAAAGCTTATAACATTGATATGATGGCTGGCTGGGAGTATTTCGATGTATTCTCCATCAACTGCTATGACTTCGATCCCACAAGGGATATGGACTTTGTGAAAAATGCAGGAGTCGATCTGCCCATCCTGCTTGGTGAGTTCCACTGTGGAGCCCTGGACAGAGGTCTAACCGCAACTGGATTGAAAGGTGTTAAGAACCAGGAGGAAAGAGGTGTTATGCTAAGACATTTCGTAGAAAAAGTGGCTGTTCATCCTTACGGTGTAGGCGCTCATTGGTTCCAGTTCAATGACCAGTTCTGTCTTGGCAGATACGATGGCGAGAACTATCAGATCGGAATGGTAGATATCTGCATGCAGCCGCATAAGGAGCTGATGGAGGCGGCATATGAAACTGCAAAAGTACTTTATAAGGTGAGGAATAACGAGGCAGAGGCCTATGACAGAAGTCCCGTAGCCATACCTATGATCGGGTATTAGTAGATAGATTACCTTTCTTTACTAATTTATAATTTCATAATACTTATACAAAAATCCCCCGGAACGTATACCACCGGGGGATTTTTCAGGTTACAGGACAAATGACAAAAGGTCAGTTACTTCATTGGCTGAAAATCTTGATTTTTTACCATAGTATCTGCCATTCATGAGTTAAAAGTTTTGTTCTTTACCTGCATAGCTTGTTTGATGCAAAGCTGTTACAGAAAGTAATATTAATACCGGCAAGCTGGTAATATGTTAGTGTATATAAGCTTATAGGAGATCAGCATGCTGGAAATAGCAACTATTATAATGAACCTTATTACGGGTTCTCTGTTAATCATAACCGGTGTCGGAACTATGGGGAGAACGTTGGAGCAGGCGAACTCAAAGCTGCTGCATAAGACTATGAGTCTGTTTTCCAGAAACAAATGGACGTCTTTTCTTACCGGTATTTCCCTTACGGCACTGGTGCAAAGCAGTACGGCAGTTACCATATTAACGGTCAGCTTTGTGGATTCCGGGATTATGAGACTGGAAAGCGCTGTTGCAATTATTTATGGAGCCAACATCGGAACAACCTTTACTGCGCAATTCATGAGTTTTCAGATTAACCGCTACGCCTGGCATATTTTGATAGCCGGTTGTATCTTGAGCTTTGGCACACTACATAAACTAAAAACTACGGGGCAGGTACTGGTGGGCGTAGGGCTCCTTTTCTCGGGACTGAACCTTATGGGGAAAAGTGTCTTGATCCTGAAAGGAAATCCGCTGCTTTCCCAGTGGCTTATGGAACACTCGGAGAATGTTATATTATGCCTCCTTGCAGGTGTATTCTTTACCATGCTTGCCCAAAGCAGCAGCGCCACTGTCGGAATGACCATTCTGCTCTTTAACAATGGCTTATTGCCCTTTGCTTCGGCGGTGGCACTAACACTGGGGGATAATATCGGAAGCTGTATTACCGCTCAGGTTGCCAGCTTAAAGTCCGGAACAGCCGGTAAGCGGGTAGCCCTGGCGCATACCCTGTACAATGTCTTTGGCGTCGTGCTGGTATTTCTTATCCTGCCGCAGTTCTGTGATTTGATACTGGCGAGTACGAAGGCTTTAGGACAGGATAACACCAGGCTGATAGCAAATACTCATACCATATTTAACCTGGTCAGTGCCCTGTTGTTTCTGCCGATATCAAAATATTATGTACGGTTTCTCTATTTTCTCCTACCGGATAAGGTTCATAAAGGCTGTGATTAAAACTCGTGGCTCACAGTGATTCATCAAAGCTAAAGTACGCATCAAACACAGCTTTATATAAGCTGATTCGCACTTCTCATAGACGATTAGATAATAAAAGCAGGATTAATCAGTTGATAGCATGAAAAAGCATTGTCCGGACAACGGAAAAAGGGTAGTCTATAAATGACAACAGCAATTATAATATGTCCGGATATTTGTGATAAAGGTAGTGTGCTATGACATTAGCCGGATACTTATACAAGTTTATGGAGGTTCGTTATGTTAACGGAGAAGGATAAGAGGTGGATAGAAGCCACAGCAGAAAAAATCAATTGTAAAATGGCCTGGGTCAGTGAAAAATCAAAGGAAAAGATTCCTTATACAACAGTAAACGGCACATACGACAGTTATGATTCCAGTGATAAATCCTATCGGATCTCAGAAGGCTTAAATTGGTGGACCAATGGTTTCTGGGGTGGAATGATGTGGCTTATGTATCATGAGACGAAAGATGAGAAGTATGCTGACATTGCAAGATTCAACGAGGAGAAGCTGGATCAGTGTATAGAGGATTATTACGGGCTTCACCATGATGTTGGTTTTATGTGGCTGCTGACAGCAGTGGCAAATTACAGGATCACAGGAAACAAGGAGTCAAAGAAAAGAGGTCTGCATGTAGCAAACCTGCTGGCAGGTCGTTTTAATCCGGTAGGAAAGTATATCCGTGCCTGGAATGAATGGGGCAGTGATAATAATAAAGGCTGGGCAATCATTGATTGTATGATGAATATTCCTTTACTGCATTGGGCTTCTGAAGAAACCGGAGATCCCAGATTCCGTCACATTGCGGTAATGCACGCAAATACGGCAATGGAGAATTTCATAAGGCCTGATGGTTCCAGTGAACATATCGTAGAGTTTGATGCGGAAGCCGGAGGAAAGCTTGACACCCATGGAGGGCAGGGATATGAAAAAGGTTCTTCCTGGACCAGAGGCCAGTCCTGGGCACTATACGGTTTTATTCTAAGTTATATGCATACGAAAAATCCTGCCTATCTGGATACAGCCAAAAGAGTTGCCCACTATTTTATAGCAAATATCCCGGAGAGCGGACTTATCCCCATAGATTTCAGACAACCCAAAGACGATATTTGGGAGGATTCCTGCGCAGCAGCAATAGCAGCCTGCGGACTAATTGAAATCTCCAAGGCAGTAGGCGAACATGAGAAAAATCTGTATCTGGGAGCAGCCCTAAAGATGTTAAAGGCACTGGAAGCGAAGAGGTGTAATTGGACAGAGGATAGTGATGGTATCGTTGAGAACTGTTCCGAAGCTTATCATACCAACAAGCATATGAATATCATCTATGCTGATTATTACTTTATGGAGGCCATATTTAAGCTTAAGGGTGAGGATATCTTTTTGTGGTAGTTAACTTACTGTATCTATCAGTTAAGGGATGAGATTACTGGCTGAAGATCTATTATTTCATGCTTCATAATCGATAAGAATACAATACAACAAACAACCGATTCGTAATGTAATATTGTTTCAGAGAAAGCGAATGGTTATGAAACCCGGAAATTATTAATAAGAAGCTGCAGGTTGTTCATCACAGATTTCTGTCGATTTTGTAGACAGGGTGTGAGAGAGGCCTGCAGCTTCATGTACGTAAAGACTCGTGGCACGCTGAGCACCGCACGCTCTGCCTCGCTCGGAGCTCGGCAGAGCACAAGAGCATGGTTCGTAAAAAGAGAAAATCATAAAATAAAAAGCCTTATTAGGAAGAAAGGGATTTTTCACCCTCTTTTGTTAAAGTTGGGTAATTCTTTGCAGTAATCCTTTCTGAAACAAAAGGAGGAATCAATACACCTAGAAGCAGCAGGGCAATTATCCAGATGGCCTTTTCCTGTAAGAATTTTGAACTTAGTCCCCCAATGGCAACTCCTGTGAAGAAGGATAAGAGGATAAAGGAATAACCGATAGCGCTTCTTTTGGATTTGGATTCTTTTCTAACCAGCCATTTATAGTAGTTTTCTGCGCAGGAGCGCATATTTCCGGTACAAAATACGCTGGAATAGTTATCCCCCTTACCAAAGGTACGAAAAGTGCAGAATTGCAAGGAAGCTGCAAAAGAAACCAGAATGTTAGCTGCCATGTCAGGAAAAGAAGCGGGAAGCAGACCTGCGGTAAAGAGCACAACAACTTCCAATACCAGTATTCCCTTATTCCATAAGGGGACTTTTTCCTTCAGGAAATAATACATATGCAGAGCTATAAATACACCCAGCCAGAAGGATAGGATAGGAATCAGGGCATGAAGCATTTGTTTGTAGTCCTTTTGGATAAGATATACTCCCACAAGTACAAAGTTACCGGTCTGACCGGTGGCAAATACACCCCCATGAACCATATAGGAGTAGACGTCCATAAAGCCACCGGCCATGGTAAGTATCATTCCAAAAAACATTGACTGCATAAATTTTGCGTTTCTTTGTATATATGTCAACATAATAATTCTGTATTCACTCCATTCCAATAGGTATTGTTACCAGAGTTTGTTTGAAAGCTCCTGGCACCATTCCCGTTTCAAATATGCGTTGGACGCCTGAATAGTAATACGCGCTAACCAGTCATTAATTGTTGGTGGTAACTACTTATCAGGTTCAATAATGATCGATGTTATTGTCCAAGACCTTTCATAATATCGTTAATGAGTTCTCGTATAAAAGCGGAATCCAAAGTATCACCGGTTATCAGCAGACGATAGAACAAGGGTGCAAAGATAAGATCAATGCTTCGTTCCAGGTCCAGATCTTTTCTTAATTCCCCTCTTGCTATTCCACGTTCTAAGATTCCCCTTGAGATGTGTCTGCGAGGATTAAAAAAGCGTACCCGGTATTCTTCTGCAATTCCGGGGTTGAATTGTCCGGCTGCAATAAGCTCAGTTATCATTTTTCCTTTTGGACTCGTAATAAATATGGAGAGATTGTTAAACTGCTGGAATAAATCTTCTTTCACAGAACCGGTATCAGGCACTGGCAGAAGCAGCTCCGTTGCGGCAAAATAACCATCCAACACTACAGCGGCTTTGCCTGGCCACCACTTGTATATGGTAGCTTTGCTTACGCCTGCTCTTTCAGCAATACCTTCAATGGTAACGGTATCAAAGCCATTTTCCGATAACAGCTCATAGGCAGCTGTAAGAATGGCTTTTTTTGTTTCTTCACTACGGGGACGACCCAGTTTCTTATCCATATCAATACCAACTTTCTCATCCCAGGCGTACCTGGGGCCACTAATAAGCGGTGAAGAAGCTTGCTGTGGCAGCCTTCCTTTTTTATTTTCATTCCCATACCCTGTATATCACACTTTTATTTGCGCCTTCAATTCTTGAAAGTCATAAAGAATACCCGCTGTTACCGTTTTGGTCACCTCTTCGTGGATAGGTTACAGAGAATAGTTAAAAAACGATACGTTTATTATACTATAAAATAATACGAAAAAAAAGTATTGACAAAACTAAACGGTGCGTTTATTATATATTTTATAAACGGAACGTTCAGTAAATGTTTTAGCAATAATAAAATAATTTAAAAGTGTGAATCTAAATGATTCCTTTCAGAAAGGCAGATTACTATGAACACAGAAAAAAATATGGAAAAAAGAATACCACGCTGGCTTGTTTTGTTTCTTGCCGCTGCCTGCGGACTGATTGTTGCAAATCTTTATTACGCACAGCCTCTGGTAGGGCCGATCAGCAGCTCAACAGGGATATCCTCAGATACAGCAGGCTTTATTGTCACCATGACACAATTAGGTTATGCAGCCGGTTTATTACTGCTAGTACCTTTAAGCGATCTGCTGGAGAACAGGAAGTTGGTCGTTACCATACTTTTAGTAGCGCTCCTGGGATTGCTGGGGGCGGGCACAGCCGCAAATTCTGCGATATTTTTTACAGCAGCCGTATTGATTGGGCTTGGTTCTGCAGCAGCACAGATATTGGTGCCTTTGGCAGCTCATATGGCACCTCCGGAGCAAAGAGGAAGTATCGTGGGAAATGTCATGAGCGGACTTTTGCTTGGCATTATGCTTGCAAGACCCGCTGCCAGCCTCATTACAGATCTCCTAAACTGGAGAGCAGTATTTATAATATCCGCTGTTATCATAACTCTTCTTATTGTACTGCTTCGATTTTTTCTCCCCAAAAGAATACCGGTAGCAAATGAAAAATACTCCCTTATACTGAAATCCCTTTTTGTATTATTCCAGACCAAACCGGTGCTTCGAAGAAGAGCCTTTTACCAGGCAGCCCTTTTTGGCAGCTTCAGTTTATTCTGGACAGTAGTACCCTTATGGCTTTCCAGGAATTTTGGATTATCCCAAAGAGAAATTGCTGTATTTGGATTTGTAGGAGTGGCGGGTGCTATTGCGGCACCAATAGCAGGAAGACTGGCAGACAAGGGATTAAGCCGAAAACTTACGGGTGCAGCTTTTCTAATTGCAGCTTTGGCTTTTGCTTTCACCCATGTGCTCGAGAATGGGAATCACATGGTTTCACTTGTAATCTTCTGTATTTCAGCAGTGTTATTGGATATGTCCGTTTCTGGTAATCTTGTGCTCGGTCAGCAGGCAGTATATGCCCTGGGAGACGAAATAAGGGGCAGAGTAAACGGTATCTTTATGGCAGTATTCTTTCTGGGAGGTGCTCTCGGTTCTGCACTTGGCGGCTGGGCATATGCTAAAGGAAGCTGGAAGCTGGCATCCGTAATAGGTCTGGTATTGCCGGTAATAGCCTTTGTCTATTATCTGACGGAAAATAAAACCAGAAGAAAGTATAACTGACATATTGAATACGAACGAAAAGGTCACTGAACTGGACATAAAGTAGTCATATAAAAGAACCGGAACCATTGGAATGAGCAAAAAAACAAAAAAGGACAATTTATAAAGGAATGGGCAAGTTTGTCTTATTATATATTGTATAAAAAGGGTTCAGGAGTTCGAATTGAAAAATATTCCATACAAAAAAGCAATAATTATAGTAGTATTCTTAATCGGTGCTTATTTCTTTGGCGGCGGTATAGCTATGCTGGTTCAGGCTGCCGGAAGAAATGCAGTGAAAGAAGAAGCTAACTGGGGGTTGGGATTTCATACAGAAGGTCAGCCCCCCACCGGCAATGCCACATCAGAGGAGCTTAAAAAATACGATACCTATTACATCGGGGATACCGGTAAGAAAGTGATTTACCTGACTTTTGATGCGGGATATGAGAACGGTAATACACCGGCTATTTTAGAAGCACTTAAGAAACACAATGCCCATGCGACCTTTTTTATAGTAGGTAATTATATTAAGACCAGCCCGGAGCTTGTTAAACAGATGGTGGAGCAAGGGCATCAGGTGGCAAATCATACATATAATCATCCCAATATGTCCAGTATATCATCCAAAGAAGCCTTCGAGAAGGAAATTACAAGCCTGGAGACAGAATATGAAGCGGTTACCGGTCAGAAGATGACGAAATATTACAGGCCGCCTCAGGGAAAATACAGTATCAAAAATCTTGAAATGGCAAAAGAAATGGGTTACAAGACCTTCTTTTGGAGTCTCGCCTATGTAGACTGGTATCAGGATAAGCAGCCCACCAAGGAAGAGGCATTTAAGAAATTGCTTGGAAGAATCCATCCAGGTGCAATCGTACTGCTGCATAGTACCTCGAAAACCAACGGAGATATTATGGATGAATTGCTTACAAAGTGGGAAGAAATGGGCTATACCTTTGGCGTTTTGGATGATATCGTAGCAGGCAATTAATAGTCTGAAAACCCTGATAGCAGCGGACGTAAACTTTATTGGAACGGCATCCTATGAGAGGAATGAAACGCAAGGTATACGCATACTTTCTTAGAGAGACAGAATAAAAAGGCCGTGTAGACGATTAAAGAAAATCAAATACAACAATTACGATATAACGATAACGGACCCAACAAAACCATATCAACGAAAAAAGCGCTGTCCTGGGTACTGTTCTGGATTGGCTTATCCATGTGTTTTAATTTGGGAATCTATATCTTTCTGGGAAAAGAAAAAGCAATGGAATTCCTGGGCGGCTATGTAATTGAGCAGACCTTGAGTATTGATAACCTGTTCTTATTCCTTATGGTGTTTTCCAGCTTTGGAATCAGACAGTCCTCACAAAGGCGTGTGTTGAATTACGGTATCTTCGGGGCAATTGTGCTGCGTTTATTATTTATTTTACTTGGAGTGACCATCGTAAACAAGTTTGAATGGGTTCTGTACATATTTGGAGGGATATTAATTGTAAGCGGCATCAATATGGCTTACAAACAGGAAGAAAAGGATAATTTCAAAGAAAGTAAGATTATAAAGGTACTTGGCGGTATCATACCAATTACAGACACGCTGGAGGGAGACCGTTTCTTTGTAAAGAAAAATAATGCACTTCATGCCACTCCCCTGTTTGCAATTTTATTAATCATAGAATTTACGGATATCTTATTTGCCATAGATTCAATCCCCGCTATATTTTCCATCACTACAGATCCTTTTATTGTATACACCTCAAATATATTTGCAAT
The DNA here is from genome assembly GCF_033100115.1 of Anaerocolumna sp. AGMB13020. Classification (NCBI taxonomy): domain Bacteria; kingdom Bacillati; phylum Bacillota; class Clostridia; order Lachnospirales; family Lachnospiraceae; genus Anaerocolumna; species Anaerocolumna sp. AGMB13020. The sequence continues at coordinate 3,411,018 of NZ_CP136910.1, forward strand.
CTTAGGACTAAGAAGCTTCTATTTTGTGCTTGGAAAGCTACATGAGACCTTTAAGTATGTAAAACACGGGGTAGCTTTTATCCTGATTTTTACGGGAATCAAGCTGGCTGCTTTAACCTTTCAGGTGGAAATACCCACGGAGCTGTCACTGGGCATAATCTTTGCGATATTGTCAATCAGTGTGCTGGCTTCTGTAGCATTGGGAAAGGTAGATACGGGAAAAGATTAAAGAAATAATAGAAGTGTCTAGAGGAATAATATAGAGCTATAGTAAATAAAAATAATAAGAAGAATCGATATTTTAGACGGAACTGTACTAGAAATATAGCAGTATATACCATATGAAATTTGAAGAATATGAAAAAAAGATTTCTATTATCATTAACGAGGCATGATTATTAAAAAGTTAATATTCATGCCCCGTTTTCAATCAAGATTATATTATAAGAGAGTAATAAATAAAGCTTCGTAATATTTTTCATTGTACGGATAGACTAGTTTACTTTATGGGAATTACTACATCTTTTATATGAACTTCAGATATTTGTTTATCTGTAAGCGGATTCAATGAAAATGCTATAATATTACCATCTTTATCTAACCTGCAATCCATTTTTCCAGATGTACTTCCATCCTCGTATATTATCGTTACATATACACCATAATACATACCACTATCTGTATTTATACTACTTAATAGATCTTCTTTTTTTCCGAAGTCTTGTAGAATAGAAGTATTAACAATAACTTGTAAATCTGCTATTGAAACTGAATTAATTTGAAGCTCTTTGCCACTCATATATATAGTTTTGGATAAATCTAAATTATCACCCGATATAATATTATCTGAATTATTATCAACTGAAAAACTTAGTGACCACTTACCAGCAATTGTATTATCCTTGTATTTAGTACCGTTTAGCTGAGATTCATTACATAATAATCGATTCACAGAAAGATAAATTGTCTTATCATGATCTATGGAATCAGAATTCCATACAAAATAACAATACAAAATTTTTTTATTATCGGACAAACTAGTATCAACCATATAATTATCTATTTTTTTGTTCTCGCATATTAATTTCTCCACAACTGGATTCATTGAATTTTCAAAAATCTTCCCATTGTCTTTTGTAAATGTAATCATAATTATCATAGTATTAGATACTACACGTGAAGATACAGCAGACATGGTAATATCATTATTACTATAGCTTATTTCCAAACTACTTACTTCTTCATTATCTAATTTTAGCTTTTTAGCTAACAACGATTGAAAATCAGGAGAAAATGCATATACAGTACCAACAGTAAGAAAAATAAAAATAAAGGAAGTTATAAAAATCAATTTGCCATATCGATAGTAACAATTATTAGTTTTTTTTGTATAATTTCTTTTTTGTAAGCACTCATTTTCTTTATTACTAAATTTCTCAATTATATATTCCGCTTTGGGGACCTCTAAATGTATTGCATTTTTGATTATTTCTTTTTCTTTCATTAAAATACCTCCAAATTTTTAACGGTACAAACCTCTTATTTGCTTTAGTGTTCGATATAACTTATTTTTAACATTAGATTCACTAAGATTTAATAATCTAGCTATTTGTATAATTGAATAATCCATATCATAGTACAAAAAAAATATCTTTTGTATTAATTGAGATTTTTTCGCTATTAGTTCATTAATTTCATTTAAAAGCAAACTCTGTAGAACCTGATCTTCTAACGATATATTGTCTTCAGAACAAATTTCAATTACATCATCAATTCCTGGTTCTTGACTATCTAATATGAAATTCATTTTATTTTTCATATGTTCGATAAATGAATAATGTTGATGAATCTTTTGTTTTGCTATATGCATTACAAAAGCTTCTTTATTTTGTATATAGCCACCTCCTTTTTTTACCAATACATCCATAATTTCCATATATGTGTTCTGAAAGATATCTTGTATATCTTCTACTTTACCGCATTTTGCAGTAATATAAAAGATTACCTTCTTGTTGGTTTCCTCATATATTTGATTAAAGATTACATTAATATCATTAATAGGCATATTATCACCCCTTTATTTTATAAGTTTATTGAAACATAAAAATAGTTTCATTTTATTTTTGTAAAAAGAACTCCTCCCAAATTAGTTAATTAAACTAATGGAAGGAGGAGTATATAGCGTAATAATCGTCTAAACTACTTATAATAATATCTTGTGCCTGAATAAGGACTATAGCTAGCCGAATGTATCATTACAGGCCCTTGTCCCCATTTAGATGTAATTGTTGTAGTGCTATAATTGGTAACAATACCTGAATGAATATAGTAATCAACATGAGCTGCATTTATCCATAATACTTTTTGGTTATTAGCAGTTGGAGAAGTACCAACTTGAGAATAGCTGCCATCAGTAACATATGCATAAGGACTATTCATCCAATAACCGTCGGTCAGTGTCTGATTTTGTGAAAACCATGCATATGAATGACAGTTATACATATTAGTAGCTCCATAACCTTCTTTAAATGTAGCATTAGGATATGAAGTTTTAAATGATTCGGTAAGAGAAATAGTTGCTTCCATACCAAAATAGTCATTTACTATAACAGATACGCTAGTTCCTTTGGGTGTTTTTACTGTAGTAATATACGCATTAGGAGTTATGATTGATGTTTTGCTATCTTCTGTATTTTTTTGTATTGAATAATCTCCTAATAATATTTTATTTTTATCTTCCAATAAAGTTTCATAAAATGGGCTTTCCAAACCTTTATAAATTTTAGAGTTATTTCTAGTTTTATATTTTTCTAAGGCTTCGGTATTTAATACATTAAGATTATCATCAGATAAATTATTTTGTATCTCATCTTGCGCTAATAGAACTTCTAACATTACTATTGATAACATTTCTTTTGCAGCAGCTCTTACTTTATCACTGAGATCACTTGAATTTTGAATCTCTTCTATAAGCATTTCTATTTTTGCTTCATCCATTTCAATATATCTTGATTCAGGAATAAAAGATTCTAATTTAATTTCGGTATTTTGATATAAATCAAGTAATATAGTTGATGAATCATTTCTGCTTAATAATTCATTTAGTCCATTAAACTGCTCTCTGATAGAATCAAATCCTTGCTGATATGTATTATAAGCAAATAAATTACACAATAGTGGATAATTTAATACAATATTAACTAATTCCTCTGTGGATATTTTTTTCAAGATTTCACTTGGTATTGTGCAAGCTGAAAACATTTCTTCACTTGTTTTTAAAAATTTCCAATAATTTGAGTCGGTAGTTATTGGAAAATTATAAGTATTAGTTGATTCATCAATCCAATCTTTAACGGTGAAGTTAGATATCTCTACTTGTCCCTGTGCCAATGGATATGTTACATTAACTAAACTGAATACGGTCATTATAACAGATGTGATAATTACTAAAAGTTTTTTAGATGCTTTTCCTTTCATGTTTATCTCCTTGATTAACTATTGCGTTAGTCATTGGTTACATGTAATATTTTAACATTATTTTATCTTTTGTCAATGGTATTTTACATAATTTAACTAAATAACCTATTTGATTTTTTGTATTTGATTCTATTGAAGACTAAAATATCTGTACTGCTGATAATAAGGTCGATAAAGCAGTAATAACGGAGGATTCCTCTATGCTAATGTAAGCTGGGGCAAATGTGACGAATTATCGTAATGGTTGAAAAACCAGTAAGACATCTTGTGCATATGCAAACCAGATTTCGGTACTGGTCTACTACATTTTCAACTGTTTTCACCGTCTATTTAACAAGATCCATGAGGAACCCCCAAATTGATATAACGGTCCGGTTGAAGTTAGTGATGATGGCAGACAAAATGCTGTACTCAGCAAGAAATATACATATAAACTTTGTAGTAGTTACCCTTACAAGGAAGCATCTATCGAAACATTGAATAATATCAGGCTACTTCCTTGACAACGTGGAAATGATAATTGAGGATATTGAAGGATTTTCTACCCTTTTAAGAAGTGGATTCAATCGTTATCAACAAAATAAGCTGTATAGAAAATCGGTGAATATAATAATTTTATAAATCACCATCTAGAAATCAGGTTATAGAATATAGCTTGTTCTTTATAATAATGCAACGCACTGTATAGGTCTAGTAGTAATAATAAAGACCCCAAAATTAAGCACCATATTTTGGGGTCTTTATTGTAGTACAGTTCTAGTGTTTGATTTATATAACGCTCTTCTGTAACTCCAAAAGAGTAATTGTTTAATTGCTAATTTTTTACTAAAATTTACAGAGGGAGAGATGAATTACTTACCTGCTTCTTTACCAGCTCTGCCAAATACCTTAATCAGCTCGTTAACGACAAAAGGTATAAGTGCAAATACAATTACAATTCCCCAATCCATCAGGCTTAAGTTGTGTACGCCGAAAGCCTTTGCAAGAAAAGGGATTGAAATTACAAGCTCCTGTAAGAGAAGACCTACAACAATAGCACCGAGTAAGAACTTGTTGCTGAAGAAACCAATCTGGAAAATAGTTTTCTCAGGATTTCTCATGGACAAAGAGTAGAACAGCTGAGAAGCTGCCAGTACGACAAAGGCCATGGTTCTTGCATAGATTAAAGCAGTATTATAATCAGCAGATTCCGTAATATCTTTAGCAAGACCGCTAAAAATATTATATCCATGCTCATACATACCGTAATAAAAGGCAGCCAGGGTTAGAAGACCGATTAAAAGACCACCGATAACAGCTCGTGTGCCGGAGCCTTCTGCAAAGAAGCTCTGTTTCGGGTTTCGGGGTTTACGTTTCATAACATCCTTGTCCCCAGGGTCCACACCAAGGGCGATGGCTGGAAGGGAGTCAGTAATAAGATTAATCCATAACAGCTGAGTGGCTGCCAGGGGCACCGGCCAGAAGAACAGGATGGAAAAAAGGATGGCAACTACCTCACCTAAATTACAGGATAAGAGGAAGATAACAGACTTCTTAATGTTATTATAGATGTTTCTTCCTTCTTCTATGGCATTTACGATAGTGGTAAAGTTATCATCTGTAAGAATCATATCACTGGCACCCTTTGCTACGTCTGTTCCGGTAATACCCATAGCTACACCGATATCGGCATATTTAAGGGAAGGAGCATCGTTTACACCGTCACCGGTCATGGATACGATATTTCCGTGGGACTTAAAGGCTCTTACGATCTTAACCTTATGTTCGGGGGAAACCCTGGCAAATACCCTGTAATCATTGATCTTACCTGAAAATTCTTCATCAGACATTTCATCGATTTCAGCGCCGGTCAAGCTCTGATCGATGGAATCTGCTATACCAAGTTCTTTTGCTATGGCAACTGCTGTATTCTTATGGTCACCGGTTATCATAATCGGTGTTATTCCGGCTGCTTTTGCTTCTTTGATGGAATCTTTTACTTCCAGTCTGGGAGGATCGATCATGCCCACAATACCTACTATTGTCAGCTCTTTTTCCATCTCCTCCGCATTGATGGCAGAAGCTGTGTCTTTAAAAGCAACACCTAATACACGAAGTGCAGCATCAGACATTTCCTCTGCTGCTTTTAACAGATTCTTCTTAATATCCTCAGTAATTGGAACAATCTGGCCGTTTACAAGAGCAGTTGTTGAAAGTCTTAACAGATTGTCGATAGCACCTTTGGTATGAACACGGAACTTGCCGTTTTCTTCATTCAGGGTTGACATAAGCTTTCTGTCAGAGTCAAAGGGCTTTTCACCTACACGTTTATGAGCATTGTTCAGAGTGTTCTTAGGCAGACCAAAACGTTCACCCATAACAACAAGTGCAACTTCCGTCGGATCACCGGTTCCAGTGCCGTTCTCATAAGTGGCGTCAGAGCATAATACAAAAGAGCGAACCAGCTCTTTCTCATCCGCTTCCGGGATTAGAGTTCCCATATCCACGGGAAGGTCTTTTTGATTACTTAAGGTGTGGGTTTTAACAACGGTCATTTTATTCTGGGTTAATGTACCGGTCTTATCAGAACAGATAATATTAACAGAACCTAAGGTCTCAACTGCCGGAAGTTTCTTTACAATGGCATTGATCTTTGACATCCTGGTTACACCAAGAGCCAAAACGATTGCAACGATGGCAGCAAGGCCTTCCGGAATAGCAGCAACTGCAAGACTAATGGCGGTCAGGAACATCTCAAATAAATCACGTTTCTGGAACAGTGCAATAGCAAATATCAAAACACAGATACCAATTGCAATATATCCCAAGGTTTTACCAAGTTCGTCCAAACGTTTCTGTAAAGGCGTAAGTTCATCGTTATCTTCATCAAGAATCTTGGCAATCTTACCGATTTCTGTTTCCATGGCGGTTTCTACTACGACACCTTCACCTCGGCCATAGGTAACCAGCGTTGACATAAAGGCCATATTGGTTTTGTCACCGATAGGAGTTTTGGGGTCAGGAAGAAGGGCAGAGAAATCTTTTGTAACCGGTACGGATTCGCCGGTAAGAGCGGACTCTTCAATCTGAAGGTTGGCACTTTCAATGAGCCTTATATCGGCAGGAATGAATCTTCCGGCATCCAGAATAATAATATCACCGGGGACAACGTCTTCTGAGTTTATTTCTTTCACTTCACCATCGCGGCGAACAAGGGATCTGGGAGTAGTCATTTTCTGCAGGGCTTCCACTGCCTTCTCGGCCTTTGACTCCTGAACAACACCGATAACGGCATTTAAGATAACTACCAGTAAGATAATAATAGCATCCGCATATTCCCTGATGAATACAGTGATTACTGCAGCACCTAAAAGTACGTAAATAAGCATATCCTGTAACTGGGCCAGAAATTTGGCTAACAGGCTCTTACCCGGTTTGCCTTTTAACTTATTAGGCCCGTATTTATCCAGCCTGCTGCCGGCTTCCGCGGAACTGAGTCCTTGGGATGGGTTTACATTAAGCTCTTTTAGAGCTTCCTCTGCGGGTTTAGAAAACCACATAAAAACACCTCTCTTTTTTCTATCCATCAGGTTTATTCAGGCGGAGGACATAACCCTGCGGATGTTAAAATGGTTTAAATCTAGTTTTTTCTAATATCATTAAGAATATTCTTCGAAGAATAATTGTACTATGAAATGGAAAAACAGTACAGTTAAAATTTGATTAGATTAGTAATAATTAGAAAAACTGGAAAATAAGTACGGTCAATAATTTTCATAAGCTACTCATATACAAAAAGTCAAAAATCTTATTGGCATTGATTTTCAGGAAAAATCATAAGTTAGCCACGAACCAGTCTCCACGGAAAATCCACAATAGTAAGATAGAATAAGACAGACTTGCTCTGGATAGAGATTATGGAGTATACTGCATAGAGAAATGTTAATACAGCGCACTGGCGAATCACACTTCCGAGTTATTTACAGGAGGATGCACAGCGAACATTTGAGAAAAGGAGTATTCTTGTGGAAGAGAGCAGAAAGAAGATATTAGTGGTTGAAGATGAAGCTAAAATCATGGAATTTATAGAACCCTACCTTTTAACCAGTGGCTACGAGGTAATAAAAGCCTGTTCAGGGAAAGAAGCAGAGGAGAAGCTTGAAGACGCGAAACCGGACATGCTGTTACTTGATTTGATGCTTCCGGATAAAAGCGGTGAGTCAATCCTTAAGGAGCTAAGAAAGACTTCTTCTATTCCTGTAATTATATTAACGGCCAGGAGCAGTGAGGAGAATGTGATTCACGGACTGGAGATCGGCGCAGATGACTATATCACAAAACCCTTCAGCCCAAGGCAGATGGTTGCCAGGGTAAATGCCCTGTTTCGCAGAAGTATAAAGGAGGAGGAAGAAGTCCTGGTCTTTCGTAAGGGCAGGCTGGTAATCAATCAGAAGGATTACAGAGTACAAAAGGACGGAGAAGATGTGGTATTAACGCCCAGCGAATTCAAGCTTCTTACAACCCTTGCCAAACGACCAACCAAGGTATTTACCAGAGAGGAGTTAATACTGATAGCCTTTGACGGAGATTATGCGGGGTTTGACCGAACCATTGATTCACACATAAAAAACCTGAGATCCAAGATTGAGCTTAATCCCAAGGAACCGGATTATATTCTGACGATAAGAGGTGTTGGCTACCGATTTGGAGGTGACTGAAGTTGAAATATTCTCTGAAACAGAGATTGACCGTGTCCTATATTATTATTGTAATTGCGAGTATCGGCTTCGCCATCCTGTTTGCAAATGTAGGTATAAAAAATCAGTTCAAGCGTTATGCCATCCAGAAACAGGAGAAAGAGACTGCTGAAATCGTTAACCTGATTCAGTTGAAATACGAGGAGGAGGGTGGATTTAGCAGCCACTATCTGGATCTCATTGGAATGAACGCCTTGCAGAATGGTATGACCGTAGTTATAAAAGACACCGGTAATAAAACCGTATGGTCTGCCTATGAGCACAATAACGGACTCTGTCAGGCAATGATACAGAACATGACCGTAAATATGTCCAGCTATTCCAATAAATGGGACGGGAAATATGAAGAGCGTACCTATACATTAAAGCTTAAAAACAGTGAGATTGGAGTACTTACTACAGGCTTCATGGGGCCATACTATTTTAATGATGAAGAGCTGATTTTTATAAAGGCACTGAATTCTATCCTGCTATTTACAGGAGCAGCTTCACTGCTGCTTGCCTTTGCCCTTGGAATAATTATGTCCGCCAGATTAAGCAGTCCACTTACCAAAATATCGGAAAAAGCACTGGCTCTTGCGAAAGGGGAATATAGAGGAAGGATTACGGAGGAGGTAAATACCAGAGAAATCAAGATATTGGCCGATACCATGAACCAATTATCAGAAGCCCTGTCAGATAAGGACAGGCTTCGAAAACAGTTAACCCAGGATGTGGCCCATGAGCTGCGCACTCCCCTGACTTCCGTGCAGGGACATATGGAGGCCATGCTGGACGGTGTATGGGAGCTCAGTACAGAAAGACTTGAGAGCTGCTATGAAGAAATTCTAAGGATAAAGAAATTAATCGGCAGTATAGAAGATCTGTCTGTGATAGAAGACAAGAATATTATTCTGCATCTGGAAAAATTTGAATTTCAGAAGCTGGCAGGCAGAATGATTCATAACTATGAGAATGATATTGTCGAGAAGAATATGACCATACGATTGAATGTACCTATGTCTTCTGAAGGTGTAAAAGAGGACCTGCTATATGCAGATAAGGATAAAATCTGTCAGGTGCTAAATAATCTCCTCTCCAATGCCGTAAAGTATTCCGACAGAGGAGCAGAGATTAATATAACCTTTGTGAAAGAAGAAAAACAGGCAGTCATACGGGTGACGGATACCGGAATGGGAATAGCAGAAGCTGATCTGCCCCATATCTTTGAGCGGTTCTACCGTGCGGATAAATCCAGAAACAGAAATACCGGTGGTGCAGGAATAGGCCTTGCCATCACAGAAGCAATTATTAAAGCCCATGGAGGCAGCATAACAGTAAAGAGTAAATACGGTGAAGGAACGGAATTTACGATTACACTGCCTCAGGTTTAGAACTGTCTGTTTTCCGTATCAGAGGGATAGTGTATCTCAAGACCCGGCTGGTGTTTTTTATCCATCTGATGTCTGGCTTTTCTGTTTGCTACAGAATCAAATACAATGGAAAAGTCATAATCCGGCGGATACATTTCAGAAGCAGGGGTGATGAGCTTGATCCTTTTGTGATTGATGAATTCCTTTTTTTTCTGCAGCTGGACCCCAATAAACCCTTTGTCATCAGAGGGCTTAAATACGATTCCTATTTTCTTTTGAGGATATACCATTACACTGTCTCCCAACGTGAATTTAGAAGAAGCGGGAGATATCTTAACGGCAGTCTCTTTGGGCAGACCCTGTACCTTTGGAAGTGGTGCATATGCAGTATTACCAGAGGAAGCAGCAGTTTTTGCCAGCGTGTCCGGTACTTTATCCGTCCTGTCTGCTTCACCTGCTGCAGTATTTATAAAGTCAGCGTCGTATTCCATATGCTTGGAGGATTGGACCTTGTCGTAAGCAGAGGTGGCATATGCCTCCTGGTAGGCTCTTGTCAGCATTTTTTCCGGTAGTCCCAGTCGTCTTGCAATATATAGAGCACAGCTTTCTCCGGCCTCTCCGATTTCCAGTCGATATAAGGGTTTTAGACTTTCCTTGTCAAAGGCCATTCTGGCATTTATCAGGCCTTTGGTTCTTGCTGCATACTCTTTTACCTCTGGATAATGGGTAGTAGCAACAAAGATACAGTTTTTCTCGCGCAGTTCCTCAAGAATTGCAATCGCAATACCCATACCTTCTGCGGGGTCTGTTCCGGAACCCAGTTCATCCAGAAGCACCAGACTTTCATTGTCTGACTGGCGAAGGATCTGAATGATATTCGTTATATGAGAAGAGAAAGTGGAGAGGTTCTCTGTAATACTCTGTCCATCTCCGATATCGCAGAAAATTCCGTTATTCATGCATAATTCTGCTTCCTCGCAGGGTACGTGAAGTCCGCTCTGTGCCATTAGAGATAAAAGTCCTACGGTTTTTAAGGAAACGGTCTTGCCGCCTGTATTAGGTCCAGTTATTACAATACCTTGAATATCGTTTCCTATTGAGAAATTTAATGGTACACATTCCTTCGGATTGAGTAAGGGGTGTCTGCCGTTCACTATGGAGATTCTTCTCTCGTGGTTCATAAGTGCAGGTACGCCTTTCATATCCATACTTAACTTTGCTTTGGCAAACAGAATGTCTAAAGTCTCCATTGCCTGCATATTTAGATTTATTTCAGAGGCGGCATCGGCTACCATGCCGGTTAGTTCATATAGAATACGTCTTATTTCATTATCCTCCAAAATTTTCTTTAAGGATAATTCCTCTTCCAGTTTGAGAACTGTATTCGGCACAATAAAGCAGGTAGAGCCGGTGGAGGATACATCCAGGGTGGAGCCTCCGATCTGATTCTTATATTCCTTTTTAACAGGAAGTACATAATGTCCGTTTCGGTTGGAAATATAATTTTCGGAGAACCAGTCTTTTTTGCTTCGAAGCAGATTTTCCAGCTTTGTTCTGATTTCTGTCTGTATCTGTTCCATCTTACGCCTGATTCCCTTTAGTTCCTTGGAGGCTTCATCTTCTACTCTGTTACCTCTTAAGCAGCGGCTTATTTCCTCTGTGAGTGGAGAAAGATCGGCAAAGGAGTTGCCGTAATAGGCAATATCTGTCTGCAGGAACTCAGCCTTTAACAGATAGGACTTCACTCGTTTGGTTGCTGTCAGAAACTGTGCGATAAATAGTAACTGTTCCGGCAGCAGCATACTGCCAAGAGCAGCCAGTTCCAGTAGCTGTGGAATATCCTTCATGGAGGGAAGGGGAGGTGTTCCAAGAGCCGTAAGTATGCCTTTGGCCTCGGTGGTTTCTTTGATCCTGGTATTTACCTCTGAGAGTGAGAGGTAAGGGGTGAGAGCCAACAGCTTTTGTTTTCCAATATCGGAAACGGCTCTTTCGCTGAGCATAATTTTTATTGTATCAAATTCCAAAGTATGAGAAGTCTTTTCAAACATGTATATAATCCTTTCTGAGTACAGGGCTTCTTGTTCTGATTGACAAGTATACAATTAAACTAATTACCCATAGGAGTAATCACATCTGCGGTTGAAGACAGATACTGTGATTGGTCTTTTATCTGGAGGTAAAAATTATATTATATTTGTCAGCAGTTGTCATAATGCTATAAGAAATAGAGCCCTTTTCTATCATTGCATAAAAATACCCACAGGAATCCTGTAAATTGAATTCATAGTCTTTCATCATAAATACGGAATAAAACACAGTATTTAAGATTTCAGAGTCTGAAATTCAACTCACAGCAACAGAAAAACTCCCTGTGGGTACAAAAAAAGCATAGCAACAAACTGCTACGCCAGCCTTTATATAGTATGGATATGTTACTTTTATAAAAGTCCTGATCAGGGCTCTATAAAAGGCGGAATTGTTCCGCAACATATCAAACCTGGAAACCGGTTATGGTTCCTGTTTTATATAATGATGGCAGATGAGTATATTCTGTAATGAGGGTAAGCATAGAAAAAACATGTAACACAAATAAACCGAGCCCTTTGGTGTATTTAAGGGAAGCTCTGGCTTCATGATTAATCCTTGCTCTACCATATTCAATTACGTGCTAGTTGGCACGAACCTCACTTACAAATAATACCGACATCAAAACCATCCTTTCATTTCTTGTTTTTATGGTGACATAATATCACGTTATCCGAAAATTGTAAAGAGAAAGAAAAAAATATTTTAGGACATAGCAAATTTCTTTATTATTGTGGATTTCTATAGCTGACTATTATATAACGTAAAATAAGAGGGTAACCAGAGACTGCTAGTAGCTCATAACAAATAATCCGAAAGAGCTTATGTCTAATTTTACGATTATATTTGTAGTGTAAATAGCAAAGAAATGTCACCAACTCAGGTGGACTTCATAAGATAATATATATCTTATAAAGGAGTTTACCAGATGGATAACTACAGACGTCCGATGTACCCTCATGGTGGCAGGAACATGGGCTACAATCAGAACCAGCAATGTGGCTGTGGGGTTACACCAGTTTTGGAAGCTGTAAAAGGCGGTTGTGACAATATAGGCAGCGTTGATAAATGTCTTGACAAATTGCCTTTGGCAATGTCCTATGTTCCTATGCAGAAGTGGAGAAATATCTACGATACAGGAATGGCCTTACAGGTTGGTACAATTTTTCAGGAATTGGATCTGCCTTTTCTTGCAGCAGGTAATAGATGCGGAGGAAGAGGTGGCAGACCATGACGAGTAAAAGCAGAGATCAATTGATGTGCATTATTACAGAAGCCAGCTTTGCACTTGATGATGCCAGGCTGTTTCTGGATACTCACCCTTATGATAAAGAAGCTTTAGAGTATTTTCAAATGTATAGGCAGATTAGAACAGAAGCCATGGAGGAATACAGAGACTGTTATGGTCCATTATCAGCCTATGATGTAGCGCCCTCCAATATGTGGACTTGGATTAATGATCCATGGCCATGGGAAGGAGAGTGCTGATTATGTGGACTTATGAAAAGAGACTTCAATATCCTGTAAATATTAAAACTCCTAATGCTGCAACTGCTAAATTCATAATAACGCAATTTGGCGGACTGTATTGTTATAGGGTATAATATAAAATTATACCCTATCTATAGTAGAAATAAACTTTAACTTTAGACTCTCTCTTATTATAAGTTATGCGCTCTATCACAGAAGAGAGTGCTTTATTCTTGGCTATCTTATCTATGGAATCATCATTTAATATTTTATAAAGCTCTTTAACACGAGAGAGCATTTCAGGCTTATGATCGTGCTTAACATCAACTTTTAGATCAGATATTTGCTTTTCGATAAATCTTCGTTCGGAAGAAATTAATTCTTTATTCATTTTATATTCTTCTATAGTATCTATACCATTAATGTAGGCGGCTTTTATACGTTCCGCCTTGACTTCCAGTTTAGATAATTGTTGTTCTAACAAAGATACATCAATCTGTCTATCTTCAGTCTTAACCGTATAATCAACCACTCCTGAATTAATTACATTTTGCAGATACTCCATTATCGCAGGAACCAATATATTACTTGAAACAGAATTGGACTCACATTTCCCCTTGGCATAGCTACTGCATTGAAAATTAAAAATATTAGGATTCTTGGAAGAAGCAGCAACTAAAGCTCTATTACAGTATGCACACTTAATAATTCCAGTAAGCCAGTGCTTATACTCTGTTACAGGACGAGATTTCAAAGGCTTGGCTACTCTTTTGATGCGCTCCTGAGCGGCATTGAAAACATCATCGGATATAATTGGTTCGTGTGTACCTTTGGAAATTATCCAGTCCTCTCTGGACTTGATAGTGTGAGAAGAGTGATGCTGCCGATTCCAACGGACATAACCAATATACATAGGATTCTGTAATATATATTCTATAGTACGTCTTTGAAAGGGCTTACCAAATCTGGTTTTAACTCCAAGTTCATTAAATTGCCTTGCTATTTGAAACATTGCTAATTCTTCATTTACGTATTTATTAAATATAGTTTTAACTAGTTCTGCTTCCTCAGGAACAACCACGGGAGGATTCCCAGGAGTTGTGGAAGCGTACCCTAACGGGGGGACAGACATATAACCACCACGCAAAGCTTTTTCGCTCATACCTCTCATAACTTCTCCCGATAATCGTATGGAATAATATTCATCCATCCACTCGATTATTCTTTCTATAAGAGTACCAAAAGGGCCATCTATAAGGGGCTCAGAGATACTTATTACATCAATATTATTTCTTTTGAGTAAGGATTTATAAAGAATACTTTCCTCTTGATTTCGTGCAAACCTGGAGTATTTCCATACCAGTATTACATTAAAAGGATGATCCTTTGATTTTGCCAGACCTATCATGCGCTGAAACTTAGGGCGCTTATCAGCTTTTTTTCCTGAGATTCCACCTTCTATAAAGACATATTCCTCAGAGACTAACATATTATTCTTTTCTGCATAATCAAGAAGAAGTCTTTTTTGAGCATCAGGGGATAGCTCCTCTTGTTTATCTGTACTTACACGTATATATAAAGCTGCTGTTAACATCTATAACCTCCTATTTGCATGACCTGGGTGAAATTCGGTTCTGTTACAACATACAATTGATATTTAATACTTTTAGCAGAGCAAGTTATGCTCTGCTCAATCGAACGTATTTATTCGTTTTGTGAACGTAGAGAAAAATGAGTCATTGTTACTATAACCTTACGCCCCATTGTTCTGTACCATCTTTATTTACTAATACTACTTCTTTATCTGAAATCCATTTTAACTCACCAAAATGTTTAGTATAGTCAAATTCATTTGGTTTCTCTGTTTTTATTAGTGATTTCTCAATTTCTTCACCTATTCGAGTTTTGATTAATATGAATATTTTGAAAGAAGTCACATTATGTTCGCAAATAACTTGTGCAATATAGTCTTTCCTTGGACTCTTTAATGGTTTTTTCCACATCCAGATATTTTCATAGTCACAGTCTTTTACTTTTTTGTAAGCATCATCAAAAGGTGTTCTATCCCAACCCGTTGTTTCTAAAACCTTATCTATCCCATTCATTAATAACTCTAAGGTTTGTTTTTTCTTGTTATAATCATCTAATTTTAAAAAACTATCTATATCTAATTTTATATCAACTTCATAAACGCCCCCTACACTAACAGGAATCATCCTTGATATATATTCAACGCAGTTAGGCATGATTTTCCAACAATCTTCAGTTTTATATTTCTCAAAAAATCTTGTATATAAGGAGGCCACACACCTTATTTCGTCACGAAATCTCATTCTCTTCAATTTCCATGTTTTTTCATAATCATATCGTGTGGCTTCGAAATACTCGAAATTCAATTCGTCCATAATGTTTTGTATAGCTTTCTCATCAGAAACATATGGAATATCGAGGTCAAACTCTCGTAGAATAGGCATTGTAAACCTCCCTTATTACTTATTTAATAACAGAATATTATTATTGTTCTATTTTATCAACTACTACACTTGGTATTGTAATAGTTCCACCCATAGTTGATTGATATGAAAATAATCCATAGGATACTCCATATATTGTGATATAGTCATCCTCAAGTATACGAATAGATACAATCGACGGATCATACTCAACATAAAGTACATCATCATATTCGGAATTCACAGCTAATCTCATTTGATTATAGCCGTCCCCCTCCATTACTTGAAGTACCTCGCCTGAGAATTTGACCTTTTTATTTGTATACTTATCAGGTGTCCTAGCAAGCTGACTATATGTTATACCGGTATCATAACCTGCTTTTTCTTCCTTTTCTTTTGCTGCGGCCTCTTCTTTCTCTTTTGCCGCCTTTTCTTCAGCCTCTTTTTTCTCAATAGCTTCAAGTGCTTTTTTATCTTTTTCTGCTTTTAAATTCGCTTCATTTGTTTGTGCCTCTATCTCCGCAGCAGATAAATCTTTATATGGCTCAATTATCTTCTCAAGTTCAGCTACCTTAGTTTTTAATTCCTCTGTTTCGGACTTCGAATTTTCCAAATTGGTTTTCAAAGTCTCATTTTCTGCTTTTACAGAGTCTAGTTCATTTGATACCTCCATATAATCATTTGATGATACCCCACATGCAGACAATAAAATAACAGTTGTTAACATAGTAAAAAGTAAACATAACTTTTTCATTAATAATTCCTCCTCTATATGTAATAACATGCCATATTATACCACATGAATACAAAATATACCATAATATCAATTCGTTAATAAATGATAAAAAGTGAAAAATGTGTAACGATATAATTGGTGATGAATACTGAAGACAGTACTGTAGAGTCGAAGATTTTTACTATAAAGGGAATTTTTTCAAAAACTCTTGATAAAAACAAACGTATGTTCTATAATGTGTCTAGCGGCTGGAAATGATTTGCGGGGTAGTACATATGGAAGAGACTAAATATTTGATTCAGGAAATGCTTACGGAAATGGATGAAACAGACGAAAACTTTATTAAAACAATACAAGCTATGATTAGACATTACCTGGAAAAGAAAAGAAGGCATTAGCCTTCTTTTTCAGATTGTAGACAAATTAGAAGTAATGCATATTGAACTACTATATGTATTACTATTTATTAGACCGGTAGTTTAATATAATTTGAATATATTTTATCGAGTAGCTTTAAGCTGCTGATTATTTATATAATGGGTATTAATGAGTATCTATTAATTTGATTAATTATGGTATATAATAACAATAATGAGAAGCTCGTAAAATGGTAGGTTAATACAATGGAAGTTAATGTTATAGCTCAGCTAACATAAATAATCTATTATATTTGGATTTGGATAAATAATTGGAGGAATATGATGAATAACCCATTTACTATTGATAATAACAATAAAAATAAATTTACATATAAAGAATATATAAGCAAGATCTTATCGGCCAATGATTCATTATTTCTTTTTGACTATAAAAACAAATTTGTTCCAGACAAACTTTATAAATACGCTATACTACCATCCGTACCCAAGGATAGAAAGAAGTATCTAACATCATTAAAAGAAGAAAAGATTTGGTTTTCTAGAAAGGACATATTAAATGATCCTTTTGAGTTGCAATACAGTTACATAGATTTTTATAGTAATGAGGGCAAAGAATTTTTTGCAAATTCAGTTAATAATACTGGGATATTTTGTTTGTCAAAAAATCCATTAAATAAACTAATGTGGTCACATTATGCTCAAGCACATAAAGGATATTGTATAGAATATAATGTAGTTAATAAGGACTTGATTTTTCCTGTTGAATACCGTCGAACGCGTCCGAATTTTAGTGAATTATATAACAATTTTATGTCGGTTAAGGACATATTGGCGGAGAGGCTTCTAAATTCTGGTTATGAAGAAAATTATCCTTTAGAGAAAGCTGTATTTGCGTTAGCAGCAATGAATAATTATAAAGACGCTTGTTGGGACTATGAGAAAGAATTTAGGATAACATCCATCAAATCTGATCAAAAAGAAGGATTCCTTGAAATGCCGACTAATCTAATTATGACTAAAATAATATGTGGAATAAATTGTTCCGGTCCGGATAAGGCGGATTTGCAGTCTGTCTGTGATCACGTAAATAAAAAGCGACTAAAAGAAGTTGTTAATAATAACAAAGATATTCCTGCCAAATGGTTAAGTGAACGGTTTTATAAACGTAATGAGGATGTGAAATTATATAAAGTTTATTATGATGACAAGTTAAAATTACATAAAAAGCATGTATAATAAGCGATGCAAATTGCCCCTTATGTTTAATAAAACTATTGGAATATAAAAGAATTGAAGAGATAAATATGAAGTTGTAAGGAAGATTAATATATGTATAATGTGAGGTGAACGCATGTGCTTGCCGTAAAATTGGAACAACTATGGTAGACTTGGACCTGAAAGATATATTGAAGTGTATATCTGGAGTAATGATACAATAGATAAATATCGTTTACTAAAAGCCAAATATATAATTGACAAATTCCAATTATAGGGAGGGAATGAACTGTCCATTATATTTACAATGATTAGTTTAAATTAAAGTTAAAAATCAGCTTATTATAATACGAAAATGATAAATTGCATTAAATAATATTAATTTATAAAAGCACGAGTATTTTTTCGTGCTTTTTTATACATATTCAATTATTGTATAATGGCAAACCGAGAAGCTGGTTAGTCAAAAAGGTAAGCGCACCATAACAGAGTGCCTTTAATTCTTTTTATCATCCATGAGATAATTAACATGGCTAAGGAAGACAGTAAACCCTCTAACCTGAGTAAATAACATCTATATCAGGTTAGAGGTTAAAATGAGCTATATAAGTTAAGTATTAAATTTTATAATGAGTGTATTGATTAATTAAAATTATTACTTAGTGACTTCAAAATGTACTTCAGATGTCGGGAATGTAATTCTTCCCATATATGCAAGTTTTATAGTCCCATTGTCTGCATCAGTTGTGATATATTTGCATTTTCCATGTACTTCGTATTGATGAGCTCTTTGATACCAACTTAAATTATACAGTCCGGGCGCAGAGAAGCCACATTGCCATGATTCGCCTTTGGTAATTTTCGTTGTATCAGTATACTTGTAGCCGCCTTTTACTTCAGCTTCTACTACCTTAACATTAAACTTGGCGGATCCGCTAACTGAAAATTCATGTGATGATGTGGCTTCTTTTGATACAGAAAGCGTATAAGTTGGTGATGCTCCCTTAACATAGGAAACGCTAGTACCATATATGTATTTATGTTTATATATTATAGATTTATTATAGAGAGCTGCACCTGAAACGTATTGAGTTTCTATTAGGAAAAATGGGGTTACATAATTAGGTTGAGAATCTACAGATGTTCCATCAGGTAAAAGTCCATTATGAGAAATACTGTCTGGAACCCTTACTTCCGCTTTAACAGCAAGAGGGGTAAACATTGTTGAGAGTGCAAGCAAAAGTGACAACGCAATAATTTTAATTTTCATATTCTTAATTCCTTTCTTTTTCTAGAAATTTTAAGAGTTCATTTGAAAAACTTATTACTTCTTCTCCTGCAACATTATTTTCTGCATTATTGGAAAAAGCAATGATAGTTATACTGATTCCATTATTAGTAAAAGAATTACATGCTAATTGAACATTAGGATAATTTTTATCATAACTTTCAGAAAATTTGCCATTAATTCCATTAAAATAATCTGGTAAATAGTCAATACTAGAGTTCCACTCAACAGAGTTTTCTTGACTACTAATGCTTAAATTTAATAATATTACAGTATTTTTTGATTTACATTTATAAACAAACATTTTTTGTCTGTTTAATAAATCATCTTCTTTAGCTTGTAAAGGTAATGCCAACATATGGTTATAGTTAGATAATATTTCATTATATCCTTTAATTTCAAATTTGTTAATTAAACTGTCAATTATGCTATAATAGCTATTTGTATCCGCAGTTAGTACTTTAGAACTTGCATCCTTGTTGTAAATAATGGACTTAAAATTAAAAAATAATGAAATGATAGATATAAGTAATAAAAAGGTAATGATATAATTCTTTTTCATAATAAGCCTTTCAAACTTTTAATTTAACAAATTAATGCATTAATTTATCGTAGTTTACCATAAATTAACAAATGTGTCAATCTAAAATGTAAAATATAGGGATTTTGGTAATGAATACAGAAACCAGTAAAAAAGATGCCATAAAATTAATTTATTTTTAGATAAAAGATAACATAAATATCATTATTAATAGAGATACTTGTGCTACTGAGGAAAGTATGATCAACATTATTCATTTAAAAGTAATGAAACATTTATTTTACAAGGAGAAATTATATGTTTAACGAATCATTTGTTCAGGAGTCATTAGAAAATTACTTTACAAATAAGGGCTATGAGTGTAAGCATGAACAACGTGGAATTGATTTAATAGTTACTAAGGATGGAGTAATAACTTGGATTATAGAAGCCAAGGGAGAAACTGCTGATACAAGAACAGATTTTTGCACTTGTGTTGGTCAGCTTCTGGGAAGGATAAATGAGCCTAATAAAAATTATGGATTAGCAATACCAAAAACGGAAAAACACATATATCAAGCAAAGCAATTATCAAAATTTGTACGTGGGCAATTAAATATATTTATTTTTTTGATTGATGAAAGTGGGAGCGTTGAGATAATTGAACCAAAAGATAATATCGAATGCACTATAGTCAAGTAAGTAGACACGATTATTAGAAAAAAATTTCTGGAACTAGTTATTAATCTTGATTCCAGAAGAGTTCCTCCTTCTCATTGGGAGTTAGCATTCCAAGAGAACTGTTGGCTTGAAAACCTAAATGTGTTAAGTAATTCGGATCTTGGAAAAGCTGTAACTTATGCATAGAATCAAAAGAAGTATATGGAGAATTACCTTCTTGACGGAAGATGTTCTCTTTCCAACTATACAGCTGAGAACGCAATCCGCCCGATTACAGTTGGTCGTAAAAACTGGTTATTTGTAGATACTCCTAAGGGAGCTACTGCATCAGCTGCAGTATATAGTATTATCGAGACAACAAAAGCGAATGGTCTTAACGTATATACCTATCTGGAATATCTACTTTTGTATATGCCAGACACGGACTGGAGGAATTACCCGGAAGGACTGAATAATTGAATGCCCAGGTATAAAGCCGTACAAGCAGAATGTGGAAAACACTAAAGAAGTGACATTAAAACCGATGTTATTCTTTTACATAAGGCACTCTCTTATTGACCACTTGCTTTTTTCATGCTTTTATTTTACATAAATATTCAATTATTATATAATGGCAAACCGACAAGTTGGTTAGTCAAGTCTGAAAAGAAGGCGTTAGCCTTCTTTTCTCAGTTCCTCTATAAATAAATCAGTACTATTTCTTATAACCTCTTTAGATTTATCATCTAATTTTTTGTATGTACGCAACATAGATTTTATGAACTTATATACAGAATCATCAACATCAACCAATAGATCGGTTAATATTTCGCCAAACTCTTCCTCTTCTGATACTAGATTAAAAATCTCTCCTTTTCCATTTCGGAGCCATTCTTCATTAACGTTGAATTCACGACAGATATCTTTAATTATTCTTTCTGTAGCATTACGTTGTTTTCTTTCTATTAAAGATATTGCGGAACGTTCAAGAGATAATTTGCTTCCAAAGCTTGCTTGGCTAAGATTAATATTTTCGTGTTCTCTAATTATCTTTATTCTATCTCGAATTTCTAAACCGTCATTTGATATGTCCAACTATATCACCCCCTCGCAAAAATAACATAACACAAAGTCGAGACATTGTAAACAAAATATTAAAAATTATATTGACAACCGAGACTTAGTGAACTATAATCGAGACATAGCAAACAATAAAACCATAAGAAAGGAGAAAATATATGAGTAAAAAAGCTCAAGATAATTTTAGAGAGATGGAAAATGAACAACAGGAAGACATCAGTGAGATGGCTCAAAAATGGGAAACCCTTGCAAAGCTTAATATGAACAGTCTTTACCTGGTTAATGCGCAGATGGATATACTTATCGCAAGGGAAATGATAGAAGCAAAGCAAACCGCCTAGTTAATAGGCTAGGCGGTAAAGAAAGGAGTAGTTACTTATGCGGGTCCGATTAGAATCGAATCACCGTTTTGACCATCAACCTTTGGAAAAGCAACAAAATCAGCAGCGATTTCATAACGGAGAGCTTTGTGGTACAGCGCAGCTTCAGCTTCATGCAAGTTCGAAAGTTGCTCTTGAGAAATCTCAAACTCGTACTCAAAGTCTTTTGGCTCCCAGAGATAACTTTTTAGAGCCTGCAAGGTGAGTATATCATAAATTACATTTTATAACAATAATTTGCCTAGTACTATACAGGAAACAAGTACAAACCGTTATACATACAATTAATCAGGAGGTGATTGTGTGGCTAAAAAACTAACAGTAGAAGGATACATAATCATTGATGGAGAGGAAAGACCATGGGAGTCATTTTCTCCAGAGGAACAAAAAGAAATAGGGCAGGTTCTAAATGACAGAGGATTAAGAGCAGCAGGGTACGTTCCTGTAAATGAACTGAATGACAAAACCGCTTAGGCGGTATATGGAGGGACAAGCTCAATGACAACACAAGAAATAATGCAGCGTTGTGAGATATTTCTGCCAGGTGACAAAGTCTTAATTAAAGACATAGTAAAAGATGAAAGCGGTCATCGCCCTGTAGAAACAAAAGTGGAAGGAACCGTCCTGCAAAGATATCCTCATACAATTCTGGTAAATAAACAAGGAGTTAGAGAAAGCTTTACATACTCAGATATAGCAATAAACAGCAGATTAGAAAAAATTAAAAATTCCAGGAGGAAAAATAATGAAAAGCACAGGAATAGTAAGAAAAATTGATGATCTCGGAAGGTTGACGCTTCCTAAAGAAACAAGGGACATGCTAGGTTTTGGAGAAAGAGAGCCGATTGAGATTTTCTTAGAAGAGGACAAGATATGTCTTATGAAATACGTTCCAGATAAAGGGTGCAAACAGTGCGGTTCCACAGAGGACGTCATAATAGTGGAAGGAAGCCGTATATGCTTACACTGCTTAGAGAAGTTCAATACAGCAATCAGGAATGCAAGGTAAATAAACCATAAAAAGTAAGAAAGAAAAAGGAATGGTAAAGAGAAGTGTTGATATAACTGTACATACAACAGACATTACAAAGTTAGAAATTGCTTTAAATGAAGCAGAAAGAATTTTAGAAACACACCCCAATGCCAGAATCGACATTGAGGTGGCGGAAAACTAAGACTGCTTAGTAACCTCGATAATCCCGATCATATCCTCTGAAATAGTGTAACTGGAATCAGAAGAATTAAGATGGAGACTACAGTTGGTCGGATAGCGATGTCTTAAAAGAGCATCACCTGACACGGATTCTTCTATTCCAAGATGAATGTAATCCACACTTGTTATATCTTCAAAAGTACTAGAGCTACCCTTAGGGTGACAAATAGTAAATGTATACATAGATTTCTCCCTTCTTATGTACTCGGCTTGGAAGAGCCTGTAAGGAGATTGTACCACGATATAACAAAATATTCCATAGGAGGACGAACCAAATATGAAGTTAAAGAAACTTGCATTGAAAGAACCGGTATTGGAAAATGCATTAGAAAATTTGGAAGAAGCCACAAAAGCATTAAAGGAAGATTACACACAAGAAAACTCCAGAAAACAGGGAGAAGCTCATTACACAGTATTTGGATTTATATGGGGATATTTCAGAGCTGGAGGAATTACAGAAAATAAATGAGAAGAACTTATTGCAGAGCTATTCACGATACAGGGCATAACACCATGGTAACATTGGAATTAAACCGGACAACGGATACATACCATGACGGAACTAAGATAACAGCCCCTTTCTGGGTAGTTAAATGTTTAAATCCAGAATGCAAGCACGAAGGCTGGTCCGTTACATACAAAGAAACCTGTTCAAAATGTGGACAACCTGCTGTAAGCACACCGGCAAATGTGGATAAAAAATCACCGGCTTAGTTACGAGCTAAGTCGGTGACCTGTAGAATGTTTGAAAAATTATTTGTACTTAAAAATCATAGCATATTTACAGGATTTTGTCAAAAAAATTCAAAAGGGTAAAGCCCTTTTCCGACCTTGTAATGAGTATTAACATCTCTGGTATTAAGGGGTAAATATGATAAGACATAGTAACTATGAACATGAAGAGGTATATAACCAGTTAGCATATACCTTAATAGCTAAGAAAGAACATAAGAAGGAATTAGAAAAAGAGGATCTGGATTATAAGTACATCGGTAAAGAATCGCTGGAAGAAGAACTCCAAAGAATCCTCAATGATAGAAAATATTATGGCTATGTAATAAAAACTATTAAATCAGGAGATCTGGTAGAAAGTGAAATATATCCCTGGTACGGAAGTAAAAAAGATATTCCAAGAAATAAGGATAGAAAGAACCAGAGAGAGACTCAGAACAATCTTAATCATAAAAACAATCAGAAAAAGGTTATCCGCTTAATGAGCTGCAACTTCACCAAAGAGGACTATATCGTTACCCTTACCTGGCAAGATAAATATTATCCCACCTTAGAAAGAGCAAAGAAAGATTTTGATAACTGGCTCGCCAAGGTAAAAAGATGGAGAGATAAGAGAGGATTACCACCACCAAAATATATATACGCACTTGAATACCTCGAAGAGGGTGAAACCACTAAAAAAGTCAGAATGAATATTCATGTCATCATAAGCGGTACCGGAAGGAATGATAAATCCGAGCAATTAGAGTACAGGGATATGCTAGAAACAAAGTGGACAAGAGGCTCACGCTGTGAAACCAGAAAAGTTGTTCCAGATGACTATGGTCTTACCGGATTTGCCAAGTATATAACCAAGGGCTGCCAAGATGAAAGAAAACATGCTAGGAAGTGGAACGGATCACAGAACCTTACCAAGCCCACCATAACCAAGAATCACACGAAAATAACGAGAAAAAAAGCTGAAAATATGTTCAGGGATAACAATTTCTTGAGAGAAGTCCTAGAGACCACCTATAAGAATAAATATAAGTTCCTGGACTGTGAAGCAAATGTAAACGAGTATGTATCCGGTATTTATTTCTATGCCAGGATGCGCAAGAGGGATTGAGGATGGAAGTAAACATATACATTAACACTTTCCATAAAGGAAGGCAGCACCAAGGTACAGGAACCTATGCTGCTACTTTAGAATACATAACTCAGGCAGATGAACCGGCAACCTTACAGCTTTACAAAGGTGTCGAAGGGACTACAAAGAATAGAACCGCACTTATTGCTTGCCTGGATGCCTTTTCGCGCCTTAAAACCTCATGTCTTATAAATCTCTACATAGATAACAACTATGTAACGGAAACGGTTAACCAAGAGTGGTATAAAGCCTGGGACATGGAAAACTGGACAAGTAAGAAAGGAAAGGTAAAAAACGCTGACCTATGGAAAGAGTTCTTTATAAACCTCCATAAGCACAAAGTAAGCATCACTTTCCAGAAAGACACACCCTATTCGTCATATATGCAAACAATGATTAAAATAGTTGAAATCGAATACAAGGAGGATATACATGTTTGATACATTCGGAGAATTTGACACAGTAGAAGAATTAAACCAGGCAGCAGCCGGACTTCTGGCGGAAGGGGACAATGATAATATTCTTCTCCTGGCCAAAGAAAACGGAATTGAAGAAGAATATGCACAAGCATATATAGCTGGAGATATCACGTTCTTAGCGGATTTAATGTGTGCAGCGATCGGAAAGCTTACGATTGAAAAAGCTAATATTAAATCTCAGATGCCAGTTAGACCGATTGTAGACTATCTGTGCACTTTATGTGTTGATGATGCCTTTGCAGGCATTGTAAGAAGTAAAGGAAAGAAATTGGAGAACTGCATCAAGGAAGTTGAAAAGAAATGTGAAGAGGAATGCAAAAGAACCAAAGACTTATATATTGCAGATGCCACCGTGTTTAAATGGGCAAAAGCCTATTATACAGAATAAGGAGGAAAGATGATAGCTTACAAAGGATTTGATAAAGACTTGTCATGTACCTCTTTCGGTAACAGGTTCCAGTATAAACTTGGGATAGTAAATACTACAGAAGCAGCGAACTGCAGAGAGAATGGATTCCATTGTGCTGAAGACCCTCTGGACTGCCTTAGTTATTATTCGGATTGGGATAAATCATCTTATTACATTGTAGATGCTGGTGGAGATATCCACGAAGACGGTACAGACAGCAAGATATCTTGTACGGAAATGTTACTACTTAAAGAGCTGACAATGGAAGAATTTATAATTGAAAGCTTGATATATATTAGCAATCACCCGCTTCGAAAAGCCAATAATCATGTGCGTATGGATGAAGCGGAAGCCAGTGGAAGATTCATTATTGTTAGAGGTAAGCAGCCGATCGCCAAAGGTGTTACGGGTTCCTATTTAGGTTTTGCCAGAGAAGAAAAGGAAAGTAATGAAATCAGTGATATAGCAGTTTATAAAATTGATGGAGTGAACTTTCTGCCGGATACATGGTATACGGTAGAAGGGATTCCGTTTGAAAAGGAGGCTAAGTCATGAAGAAAGAGCAGCTAAGAAAACTTAGAAGATTATACGCAACCGACACCATGATGAAAAATGCCGGAATGGATGTTCCTATCAAAAAAACTATTTCTTGGAGGAATGCCAGAGTAAACACATATAAACATGGACTTTACATGAGATGTCAGGTTCTGAGTGGAATATTAAAGGTTGCTTTCTTTGCAACAGAGAGTATGCGCCTTGGAAGTAACAAACCGCTTTATGAATTATTTATCAATAAGAACTCTGGTGAGTTCATAACTTGGGATGTTCTTCAGGAAAAGTGGAGTAATGCAAAATTGGACATGCTTGACTGGCCGGATACCGTCAGATATTCCCCTGACAAGTTTATAAACAGAGAAGGAAACAGAAGCATAAAAACTTATTTGGGAGTTGCGAACGGTGGATATAGAGGAATTTTAGATTATCAACTTAGTGTCAGAGAAGACCAGTTAAAACAGAGATACCGAAGGGAAACAGATCCATGGGATATGAAAATGGAACAAATACCGGAACTTCCGAAGGACTGGAAGCAGTGGTTTGATAAGACTGGTATCCCTGAAAATTATATCTTTTATGAGTACTCAAGAAAAGGTGCTACTGAAGGTTATTGCTCATGGTGTGAGAAAACAGTCCCCATAAGCAAACCCAAACACAATACAGATGGTAAATGCTCATGCTGTGGGCATAGTGTAAAGTTTAAATCCACCGGAAAAGCCGGAAACTTTTCTACAAAACGTGTGCCGGTCTATCTTTTACAACGTTGTGAGGACGGTTTTGTTATCAGAGAATTTATGGCTCACAGACACTATTACAAAGGAAAATACGAAAAGCCAGACAAGTGCTGTTTTGAACAGAGAAGAGTAATTTACGATAAGAACATGAATGCAGAGGCATTTTGGTACGGTTTATACAAGCAGATGCACACGCGATGGATTAAATCTGGATACTATAGTTGTTACGGTTCGGAAAGCGGGAGAGTGTACAAGCGAACAATACCTACATTGTCTAAAAATGAATTAAAACGAACTGGCTTACCAGAAATGATAAATTCTTTAGATAAAATTGATCCAGAGCTGTATCTCTATACTTTAAAAAACTATGGGTATCTGGAGCAGCTAGCAAAGGCAGGGTTAACAAGGCTTGCAAATGAGATTGTAACCGGTGGTAAAAATATTAACATTAAGCATATTAGTAATTTAGCAAAAGCATTAAACATTGACAAGCAGAGATTGAAAAGGTTAAGGGAAAACAACGGTGGAAGGATATTTCTTGAATGGATGAAGTTTGAGAAACGTAACGAGAAAAATATCTCTGATGATATTATCCAGTATTTTGAAAGCGAAAATATTATGCCAGATAACCTAAAATTCATATCAAAAAGAATGAGTGAAACTAAAATATACAATTTCCTACGAAAACAATATGCCCTAAGTGGACGTAAACCAAAAGAATTGTTATCATCCTGGGACGATTATCTTTGCATGGCGAACAGGCTAAAAATGGATACAAAAATTGAACTGGTATATAAACCAAGAAATCTTATAAAGAGCCACGACAAGTTTGTAAAGCTTTGTGGAGGACAAGAAATAGCGAAAAGAGCCGGAGAGATAGCTGAAAAATTCCCTAACGTTGATGAAATCTGCCTGTCTGTTAAAGAAAAATATGAGTTTTCGGATGAGAAATATGCGATCCTGGCACCTAGTAAAATTGAGGACATTATTACAGAAGGTCAGATCCTTGGACATTGCCTGGATGGTAGTGACCGGTATTTTGAAAGGATACAGATAAGAGAGTCTTACATAGTTTTTTTAAGAAAGAAAGAGGAATTGGATAGGCCTTATTACACTTTAGAAATCGAACCAGGCGGAGCCGTCAGACAGAAAAGAACAGTCGGAGATAAACAGAATCCGGATTTTCAAGAGGCTAGAAAGTTTATAGAAAAATGGCAGAAAGAAATACAGAAGAGATTATCCGACGAAGACATGAAGCTATCTCATGAAAGTGCAAAACTCCGAATTGAAGAATTTGCAGAACTAAGAAGAACAAAAGCCAAGATATGGAGAGGACACCTTGCGGGTCACTTGTTAGCGGACGTTCTGGAAGCTGACTTTATGGAAGTTCCGCTAGAAAGAGAGGGAGCATAATTGCATAAACATCATATAGTCTTTAGGTCACAGGGTGGATTGGACTTTGATTTAAACCTTATTGATTTAACATATGAGGAACACGAAGGAAATGAAGGGCCACACTTGAACAGAGCAAGAGACCTAGAATTGAAGCTAGACCTTCAGCAGCAGCTCATGGAATTATTCAGCGAGGAAAGCTACACGATTGAGGAAATAGCCCAAAAGTTAGGGAAATCAAAGAAATATTTTGAAAAGAAATTTAAGAGAGTACCATCGGTAGCAGGACGTTATTGGCGAATAGAAATTATTAAAAAGCTTATGGGAGGAAAGTTTTATCCATAATAACCATACGCAAAGCGTTGGCTATAGTAACCATTAAACACCCGTAAAAGGGGATTCATATGATATCTGGTCAATAACATATCACACGACTTGACCGGTCTTATCCAGGCTGTAATGGCCTGGAGGAAAGGAATTTCAATGGAGCTTAATCTTAATTATCAAGAAATAAAAGGAATTATAAGAAAAGATTTTAATACCGTAGCGGAGCGGTTTAATTCTATCGGTTATCACCTTAAGAAAGTAAGGGACGGAGAGTTATACAAAGAGGACGGCTACAAGGATATTGCTGAATTTGCCTTAAAGGAATACGGAGTAAGTCGCAGTAATACCTATAGATTCATGCAAATCAATGAAAAGTTCTCTGTTGGCGGAGATAGCCTGGAACTTCTTCCGGAATATGCTGGATTCGGAAACAGTAAATTATCTGAAATGCTTACCTTGGATGAAGAGGAGCTGAAACTGGTCACTCAAAGGACCACAAGGGATGAAATAAGGGAGATAAATAAGACACATCATGCCCAGGATGATACCCCAGTCGCGCCCGCGCGACAAGTGGCTGAAACCATTGATTTTACTCAATCAAATACCGATTTTGACAGCACCCAAAAAGAAGGTTTTGAACACCTTGTAAATGTCGCTTTTGAGTTCTTTAATGATAAAAATATGAGAGAGAAGTTAAAAGAACTTGGGCAGGCTTTCAGAAAAGATATTTCAGACCTGGAAAACGAAGTTTTAATCATAATAAACCCAAGCAAGCACACAACCTTCCGAAAAGGGATGCTAATTGTCTTCTTTGAAGAGTCAGTTATAAAGGTCAAGAAGTTCGGAGACATAACCAGAGAATTTACATATACAGATTTCCTTCGTGCAGCAGGAGAGACTTATAACCTTAATACTGGTGATCCTTGGGTGGAAAAGTTCGGGGAACCGGTACCAGAAATAAAAGAACCTGAGAAAAAAGAGCCAGAGATGAAAGAACCGCCTAAGAAGGAAACACCAAAGAAAGCGGAGCCACCCAAAGCAGAAACCAAGACAGAAGAAAAACCAGAGGTCAAAGAAACAGAAGAAAACCTCCCTGGGCAGATGGATATAAAAGAATTTCCAGAGTACCTGCCGGAGGAAGCAGAAAAGGTAGAAGGGGAAGTTATTACTGAAGACGCTCAGGAAGAGCTGCAAGAAGATGAAGAGGAAACGAAAGAGTCTGAAGAGATTGAAACCGAAGAGAGAGGACAACAAGTCCACGAATTAAAAACAGATCATATCTATTTTGCTGATGTTCTAACGAATAAAAAGCCTTTTGAACTTAGAAGAAAAGACAAAGACTTCCAGGTTAATGATGTCCTTCGCTTACATGAGCAGATCGACGGACAGCCCACCGGAAGAACGACGGACAGACTTGTAACCTACATTCTGGAAAATTACACAGGACTGGTTGACGGTTTCTGCATCTTGGGTATTCAGCCGGTATAAGGAGGGTATATGGAAAGAGATAAAATAATTATACGAAGTGCAATTATGCATATCCTCAATACAAACAATAATCATTTAGAATTTTCGGATACGCTCCTGGATCTAACAACTGATAAGTACGATTTCATAAGAAATCATATCTATAAAATCATGGATAGCGATGATTCAACAGAGTGCACATTTAATGAAGACTCTGAGATCCGGCAGCTGATGGAAGCCTTCGAAGAAACAAACCTCATTATGGACAGCCAAATGCTTGCCTACAAACTGTACGAGATTATGGCAATGAGCTTTTCTATTCCACCGGCCGATCTATTCGTAGTTCCATTTCAGGAAGCAGGTACAAAATACCTTGCTATACTGAAAATGAACTACAAAGAAAGCTATGTACACAAAGTAGAGAAATACAATTCAGGGATAAGCAATACCATAGCAAAGCAAAAAGTAACTCTGCCTTCCTTGTCCGCCAAGCTGACAGAGGCAGCAGTAATAAATCTAAGGTCACTAAAAATCAATTTGATTGAGAAAAAATACGACATTAACGGAGTAAAAGAAAATTATTTCTCCTCCAGATTCCTTCAATGCACCCCGCAACTTTCCACAAAGGCAAAACTCAATCTTGTGTCCAGGGCAATGGATAAAATTAAGAGAAAGTATTATCCGGAAGACTACAACAAAATAATGGAGTATAAGAGCCTTGTATATCAAAGCAATCTTGACGGTGAAATAATACCTGAAGATATCGTGGACGATATGTTTCCGGAAGAATCAGAAATCAAACAAGAATTTATCAATGACCTTGATAAGAACAACCTTACAAGAGATTCTATTACACCAAAGAAACCAGCTACGGTAAAGAAGTTTGAACAGCAGCAGCTGACAACGGATCAAGGAATTACAATCAGCATTCCTATGGAGCAGTATCTTAATAATAATAATGTGATTATCAAACACGCGCCCGATGGAACAATGGAAATAACCATAAAAGACATTGAAAGCATAACTGCCCGGTAATCATCGGGCAGCAGAAAAGAGGTGGAAATAAATGAAATTAGTATACACAGTAGAAATTGATAAGGATTTTGAATATTTAGACAACTACTTAGAATTATTGGAAGCAGTAACAGAAGAAGAATTCGGTTGCAATGTTGTACGTAGCAAACTAGAGACACCGGATGAAATAATCTCTAAAGGCGAATGGGAGGACGAGTAATGGACAAGAGAAAGAACCC
This sequence comes from Anaerocolumna sp. AGMB13020, assembly GCF_033100115.1. NCBI lineage: Bacteria > Bacillati > Bacillota > Clostridia > Lachnospirales > Lachnospiraceae > Anaerocolumna > Anaerocolumna sp. AGMB13020. Next base: position 3,442,540 of record NZ_CP136910.1, read on the forward strand.
AATAGTAAGGCCTTTTGATTATTCCAGAATCAAGAAGTGCTCAGAATGCGATCACTCCGACTGGAAAGGAATTTGTAAAAATAACACCCTATACAGATACTTGCGTAACGGATGCTTAAGAGAACCAAGCCAACAGGCAGAAAGGAAATGATATGAATTTAGATGAACTTGAACTAAGCGTAAGAGCCTACAACTCACTTAAAAGAGCGGGAATCAACACCCTGGAAGAACTCCGGGTTCTCACAGATGAAGATTTGCTTCGCGTAAGAAATCTCGGTCAAAAGTGTTATGTGGAAGTAAAAGAAAAATTGAAAGAGTTTTCCACAGAGAAATGGACATGGAACAGAGTAAAAGATGACTTTTGGGGACATGGAACCTGTGAGTCCAGAGAAGAAGCAATAAAAGAAGCAAAGGAATACGGTTACACGGATTTTTATATAGGAAAATGTGAAGACATTCCGCTGAGAAACGATCCTGACGTGGATAGAATCCTGGAAGAGCTAGACGAGGCATACTCTGAGGATTCGGGTTGTGATGACTACATCTATGACGGAGTAACAGATAAAGAAAAAGAATGGCTCTCAGATAAACTACAGGATTTAATGATTGAGTTTCATGAAAGAGTCAAGATTAAGCCAAATTATTACCGCGTTTTTGCAGAAGAACATATACAACTAACTAAAAAGGACGATTACGCTTCAATCGTCCAGATATGCTCCTTAACATAATAATTTAAAACAACCGTTCTTAAGGAATCACCAGACCTATAAGAGCAATTAAAAGAAACACCGCCCCGTATATCTTTATGATAATTTATCTTTTCAATGTGAGTCTTACATACATTACCGTATAAATCTTCTAAACAGATATACAGGGGCTTAAATTCTCCCATAGGGTTAAACACAGCAGCTACATTAACTGGTTGACCGGTTACATTTATTAACTCGGTTTTAGTATTTTCATAAAACGGCATAAGTCAAACCTCCAACTAAGTATTTTAATATTATACAAACATATGTTTTGTGCATCAATAGTAAATTTTACAAAAATATTGGGAATCATTGAAGGATTAATTGCTCGAAGCGAATAAACAAAATGTCAGCAGATTACTGGAAGGCTGAGTAAGTATATTTCTGTAATGCAATAGGACAGTATTGGACTATAGCTGACAATCCATAAAATAGTAAAACACTGCATCGGTTATAATTCCGGTGCAGTGTAAATAGTAGGATATGCGTAATATGTATGATGTTTACATCGACATTATTTAATTGAAGGCAAGCACTAATTATCTACCCCAAACGCCTCCAACAACATCAATTGATCCAGTAGTTGAAGAAAATTTAAAATAGAATTTATCCGAAGCACTTACGTCTTTAGCCGAAATTACAGAACTCATGTAGTTAGATAGTGTAGTTGACCAAATTTCAGTGTCTGCAAAGAGCGGAATGGGATTCTTTTTCATTAAGGTTACTTTTAAGGAATATGTAGAGTGGTTCTCAAAGTCAAAACTTATAAGAGAACTTCCAGTATATAGGTAACTACTGTAAATATTTACATAGTTAGAGGTGCCAGCAATATCATCTTTACCCTGCGTTGATAAATTCCATACAGTTGACGGAACTGCCGTGCCAGCAAATACTGAACCAGCAGTTGAAACAGATAGCATTATTGTTAAACAAAACACGAAAATAGCTCTAAAACTTTTCTTTCTCATATTATTTTACCTCTTTCTTTTATTTCATTACATTAATCTTCTTGCAAGAATAGATTATGGTAATATTATACTATAATATACAAAATAATACAAGATAAAATAAAATTCCATCCAGCTTTCATTGCAGGAAATGCAGATATAAAGGAATATGAAAAGGGTGAGTGGCAGGGCTAAGGCTACCAACCACCCAGCTAGTAAGGTGTAACGAGGCTACAAAAATATTTTATCCATGATATAAAAAATGTTACTTAAAAGGAGCAAGATAAATTGGCATATGAAGCAATACTAAGAACCGGTATCCGCTCGAAAGACTTCCTGCTCTCCTGGGCAGCAGAAGAGAACTTGACAGCCTTACCAGAAGCCGAATACCAAAGGCGTATAAACCTCGGTAAATCCCTCCACGGTCTACGTGCTGTAATAACAGAAGAATTACTAGGCAAAGAATTCTGTCTCTGCTATATCCATCCAGAAGACAAAGAAAAAGCCAAGGAAGCCTACTACATAGCAGAGCAAGCTCCATACTTCGGCTCCTACATAAACAACCGCAAGGACTTTGAAAGAGACTGGGCAGCAGGAACCTACGAACCAGACTACACAATTAAGCTCCACAGGAAGGAAGTTCAGATAATCGGCAAAATTGAACATGTCACAGAAGAAGACCAAGAAGGATACATAGATAACCCATTAGAGATACAGGAGGAAGAAAATGAGTAATACCATGAAAGAACTTCACCAAATAATACATAGCGTAACTGACATTCTTGAACATAATTCAAACACGAATTATCGTATTGCCAGAGAAAAGGCGGAAGCAGGAAGAGATGGATATAACGAAGCATGTGAAGATTTCAACAAAGCCCTAAGAGCAAGGCTAGAAGAAGAGGGATTCAAAACAATTACAGATGATCTTATGAAAATCTACCAGGAGCTTAAGAAAGAAATAGAAAATCCTTCTGAGGATAAAGAAGAGAATTACACAAACGGATATCACTGGGGACACAGAAACGGACAGATAGAACTTATTGAAAAACTTCTTAATATTGACACAGGAGGAAGAAAATAAAATGGAAATCATAATATTTGCTATTTGTTTATTTGTAGGCATTATCATAGGAGTTAAACTTACTAGACTGAATAAGGGTGAATGCGAGAAATGGATCAACGCTCCTATTATGACGATAGACATAGAAAACGATAAGCGAAGCAAAGAAAGGATACAAGGAATAATAAAAAACCAAGAACCTGGCATGATACAACCTGTTGATTTTAAATGCAATGAAAACATTGTATTTAAAAAAACAGCAGCGGTGGGGAGGTCAGAAATAACACCTGAAGTAATGGAACAGGTAAGGAAATGCTGTAATTCGTGCAATGAAATGGATTGTCCTTATTCTAGGGATACCATAGAAGAAGGAGTGTAATCACCGGTACTTAACAGGAGGAATGGAGAGGAGGATATTTATTGACTACAAACTTAACGAAAGATGTAGTGATTCAATATGTCGATCTGATTGAGGAAACAAAAGAACTTAGAAGGAGAATTGATACCCTTGAAAAAGAAATTAAGAAAATGGAAAGGGAAGGATCTGTTATAGATTGTGTCAAAGGTGGAGAAGGTGGTATACAGAATTTTAAAGTAGAAGGATTTCCGGTTCCTGCATACAACAGAAAGAAAACTCTATTATATATTCGCAAAGCAAACTTGGAAGCATTAGAAATGGAAAAACTAGAGCTTGTCATACAAGCAGAAGAGTACATAAATAGTATTGCAGATGCAAGGATGAGGAGACTTCTCAATCTTAAGATTATAGAGGGATTAACATATATGCAAGTGGCTGCTAAAATGGGAAGAAAGGCCACTCCTGACAGTGTGAGAATGGAGATAAACAGGTTTTTTGAAAAAAAATAAAGTTTGTTCGTTTTGTTCGGTCGACATGTGGTAATATGATACCATGAAATAAATAGATATTAAGAAGGTGTTTAGGCAGCAGGCTTAAGCACCTTTTAATATAAATAAATCACCCTAATAATGCCCAATATTATAAAAGAGGTGATGATATCATGAACAGTTTTATTTCGTGGATTGGTGGCAAAAGGCTACTACGTAACAAAATACTTGAACAATTCCCCGGTACCGAAGAATATGACAGGTACATAGAAGTATTCGGCGGTGCCGGCTGGGTATTGTTCTCAAAGGAAAGACACGCAGATCTTGAAGTGTTTAATGATGCAAACGGAGATTTAATCAACCTATATCGTATAGTTAAATTCCATAGTGAAGCATTGCAAAAAGAACTTGATTGGAATTTTGTTTCAAGAGAGCAGTTCTTTGACTACAAAGAGCAAATAAACAACAGAGGTCAGACGGATATCCAAAGAGCTGCAAAATTCTTTATGTTAATTAAGAACAGCTTCGGCTCTGATCTAAGGTCATTCGGTGTGAGGAATCGCAACTTAGACAAAGCTATTGATTACCTTCAGGAAGTTAAAGACAGACTGAGGCATACTGTTATCGAGAACAAAGACTTTGAAGGCTTGTTAAAGACCTACGACAGAGAAAGAGCACTCTTTTACCTTGACCCGCCTTATTATGACGCAGAAGAACATTATGATATTATATTCAAGGAAGCGGACCATATCAGATTAAAAGAATCTCTTGATAAACTAAAAGGTAAATTCATACTATCATATAATGATTCTGATTATATCAGGAAGCTTTACAAGGATTACAAAGTAATTGAAGTAGATAGGCAGAATAACCTAGTGTGCAAGGGTAGTAGTGAGAGATATAAAGAATTAATTATCAAAAACTTCTAATAACAATTGACAAACGTATGTTCGATTTGTATAATTGTCAGTGGGTATTATTATGATTTATTTAATCGGGAAGGGCACATAAAATGGTGTCCTTCCTATTTTATTGGAAGGATTCGACAGATTAAAATTATTAGGTACTTCCCAGGGGGGAGGGGCGTTTACGGGCACGGCGAGCCCCACCGCTTGCCTGGATGAAAATAAAAATAATTTTTGCACTTCGTTTCGCAAGAGTTAAAAAGTAAGGAAAGAAGGAGGTGGGAAACCGCATGAATGCTAATAAAACACCCTCGTCAAAGATTAAAAATAGTAAAGATATATTTGACGTGAAAGAACTGGATAAAAAGCATTATTGTGACTCCAAAACTTTAGCGTTGATTTTTGGCCTTTCTACTAGATGGATACAGCAATTGACGAAAGATGGAATCCTTGAAATGGTTGATACAGAACATGGGAAAAAGTATGATTTATTTCCCACCATTTTGCACTTCGCTAAATATCAATCAGAAAAACTCAAAAAAAAGGGGGGTTCAAAACGTGAAGAAGACTTAAAAATGTTGAAATTAGAGGCAGAAATTGCACTAAAAGAGTCACAGGGAGAGTTACATCGTTATAAGTCAGATATTCAATATGGGAAATACATTGATGTTGCTGACATACAGAGAGATTATGAACGATTCTTCGACATATTTAAAAAGTTTGCTTTATCTCTACCGAGTAAAGTATCAAATAAGTTAAACGGATTTTTGGAACCATTGCAAATAAGGCATATAGAAAAAGAATTAAAGGATGAGGTTGCGAAGCAATTAACCGGATTTGTTATTGCTGCAACTGTGGATCAGGAGGAATGAGTTGCGAAAATACTCTTGCACTGCATACCAGAAAAAAGCCTTACAATTCTTAAAACCTCCAGACAATATTACTGTTTCGGAATGGGCTGAGAGGTACCGCATACTAGATGCCAAGACCTCCGCCATACCAGGAGGATGGAGTAATGATGTAACGCCTTATTTGCGTGAGATAATGGATGAGTTCAACAGTGAATGTGAAGAAATTGTTTTTGTAAAACCTACACAGGTGGGAGGTACAGAAGCCTTACACAACATGATTGGATATGTAGTTACGCAAGATCCTGCATCAACGATGATTGTTTATCCAACTGAAAAACTAGCCGAAAGCATATCTGAAAATAGGTTACAGCCCATGTTTAGGTTATCGCCGGAACTTAGAAAGCACTTCAAAGAAAACGCTTCACAGAAGTTAGAGCTGCAATTTGATAACATGTACATAGTACTTACCGGTGCCAACAGCCCTGCCGGTGTTGCAAGTCACCCTATGCGGTACTTATTTATGGATGAAGTAGACAAGTATCCGGGTGCAAGTAAGAAAGAGGCTGATCCTATAAAGCTGGCAAGAGAGAGAACAAAGACTTTTGCCAGCAATAAAAAAATATTTATAACCTCTACACCAACGTTAAAAACAGGTCATATCTGGAAAGCAAAAGAAAGCTCAGATATTGAGAAGCATTACTTTGTTCCTTGTCCTCATTGTGGTGAAATGATAGAATTGAAATTTGCTCAGATTATCTATTCTAAAGATGAATCAATGTCAATTGCTGATAGAGCAGAAACGGCATATTATGTTTGCCAGGAGTGCGGCTCTATTATAAATGACAGGCATAAACCGACCATGTTAAGACAGGGAAAATGGAAAATTGTAAGTAAAAAGACAGAATACATTAAAAAGGTTGCTTACTGGATTAACACTTTATACAGTCATCAAGTAAGATTTGCAGATATCATAAAAGAATATCTGACATCCGTTGATGATCCGGGATTACTACAGAACTTTAATAATTCATGGTTAGCAATTCCGTGGGAAAATACAAAGCTTAAAACAAGCGAAGAGCAATTACTGGAGAGACAAACAGAATTACCTGAATTAATATTACCATCCTGGACCAAATTATTAACCGGTGGAGTAGATGTTCAGGAAAATTGTCTTTACTGGAGCATTAGAGCATGGGGGAATTTCTCAACTAGTCAGAACATAGCGCATGGGCAGGCGTTATCGCTTTCGGAGATTGAAAATGTAATGAATATGCAGTACCAAAAAGAAAATGGTGAAACAATGATTGTAGATAAATGCCTGATTGATAGTGGAGATCAGACAGACGATATCTACGAATTTTGCTTAATGAATCAGGAGTGGGCGATTCCCTGCAAGGGAGCTTCCGCTCCTTTGTTGAGTCATTATAAAATTAGTGTTATCAATAAAGCCAATTCTAAAGCGAATGGATTACAGTTAATTATTGTGGATACCGGGAAGTACAAAGACAGTATTGCTTCCAGAATGGCAAGACCAAACGGAAAAGGCAGCTGGATGGTACATAAAGATTGTGATTTAAACTATGCCAAACAAGTGACAGCCGAGCAAAAAATTACTATAGACGGAAAAGAAGTTTGGGATAAAAAAACTACACATGCCGACAATCACTATCTGGATTGTGAAGTATATAATTATTGTGCAGCAGACTTATTAAATCTTCGCATGCTCTATCTGGAGGATGAAAATAAGAATGTAGTAGAACCAGAGCAAACACAAGAAACACAAGAAGAACAATGGATTAAGAATAATGAAAACTGGTTTCAAGGAGGATAAAGAATGGACATGTTCTTTAAAGATACGCCGGTTCTTTTAATAATGCATCCGACCGCCAACATAGCAGACAATGAGTCGATGAGAAGGACACAGTCAATTATGAAAATTTTATATAAAACAAGAAAGGAGACCGAGTATGGACGGACTAAAATTAGATGCACAAATGCTCCTTGAAGAGGTAAACAAAGCCATTTATGCAATTATGGTAGGCGGACAGTCTTATAAAATAGGCAGCAGGGAACTAACCAGAGCTAACCTAAAAGAGTTAAAGGAACTTCGCACACTTCTAAGATCTGAAGTTGCAGAGGGCAGTGGTGGGTTATTTGATAATACTGTTGTTGCTGAGTTCCAGTGGAGGTAAATATGGGATGGATAGATGAAGTAGCATATAAAATATCTCCACAGTGGGCATATAAGAGGGAAGCCTGGAGGCAAGAGTTAGACAGTATCAGAAATTATGATGCTGGAGCCCTTGACCGGAACAATGCAAATTGGAATGCTTCGAACTTATCAGCAGAATTCACTGATAAATATGACAGGGATAAGGTCAGGGCCAGGGCAAGAGATCTTGAAAGAAATTCTGATATGGCAACAAGCGTTGTGAAAGCTTTTAAAAGAAATATCATAGGAGGCGGATTCAAACTACAGGCAAGAACCTCTGTTCCTGAAATAAACAATAAGCTAGAGGAGTACTGGAAAGAATGGTGTAAGAAAGAGAACTGCGATGTCACAGGAGTGCAAAGCTTTAATCAGCTTCTTCGTATGGCAGTACAGCGTAAAAAGGTGGACGGAGGAATTCTATTCATAAAAAGGTACACAGATGATGGGCTGATTCCTTTCAAGCTTCAGGCAATCGAAGTAGATGAGCTGGCAAAGGATGCTGTAACAAACGGTGAAAGAGTAGTGGGAGGCATTAAATACAACGAATACAACAAACCATTAGGATATTATATTAAACAATATGATATAGATGGATATACAATCAATGAACCAGTATACATCCCCGCAAAGGATGTTATTTTTATTTACAGCAAAAAAAGACCTTCTCAAATTAGGGAAATGTCAGATATGGCTCCAACGGTTACGCGGATTAGAGACATTAACGAATTTATGACCGCCGTCTCTGTTAAAGAACGTATAGCAGCTTGCTTGGCTGTTTTTATTAAGAAGAACAATCCCAATGGAGCCGGAGGTTTTGATAAACGAAATAACAATAACGCTAACACTCCGGAAAAGAAATATGATGGAAAAACACTTATACCTGGAATGATTAGAGAATTAAATGTAAATGAGGATGCAATAACAATCAATCCATCAGGACAGGCTACCGATGCAGCAGCTTTTGTTAAATTACAACAACGACTTATTGCATCAGGACAAGGAATCAGCTATGAGTCTACCTCCAGAGACATGAGCGAAGTCAATTATTCTTCTGCCAGGCAAGGAAGCATTGAGGATGATCTGGAATATACAGAAGACGGTGAGCTAATTGAGGAGTTCATGGCAGAAGTTTACGAAGCCTTTGTGACCTGCATTTATTTAACTGGATTAATTAAGTTTAAGGACTTTTATACCAAAAAACAGGACTACATAAAGCATGAGTGGGTAAAAGCACCGAAGAGGTGGATTGATCCCGTGAAAGAGGCTAACGCAAACAAAATCGCACTTGCTACAGGCCAGAAGACATTAAAAGACATAGCAGCAGAAAATGGTAGAGATTGGCGTGAGGTGGTGGATGAAATGGCAGAAATCAATGATTATGCAAATAAAAAAGGACTAGATTTAGGAGGTGCACTTTTTGGACAAAAAACAGCTCAAAAGCAGACAGGATAGTAATACCAGAGAGTTTTACTGCGCAAGTATACGCGCTATGTCTGGCGAAGGAAATGAAAGAAAATTTGAACTATCATTTTCCAGTGAAGAACCATATGAAAGATGGGATTATGTAGAAATCCTGGAACACACAGAAGATGCGGTTGATTTAATCAGATTGAATGAAATTGGCTGTGTTCTATTTAATCACAACAGAGATGTTGTGATAGGAAAAATAGAAAAAGCATGGCTACAGGATAACAGAGGATATGCAGTAATAGAATTTGACACGGATGAAGAATCAGATAAGTTTTATATGAAAGTGAAAAACGGCGTGTTAAAAGGTGTTAGCGTAGGTTATAGAGTAACCTTATGGGAAGAAGTGGGAGCAAATAAGAAATCCACAGACGGAAGATTCACAGGACCTTGTTCTATTGCAAAGAAATGGTTTCCTTATGAAATTTCTATTGTTTCCATACCAGCGGATGCTACTGTTGGAGTAGGAAGAGACTTGGAGAATCATGAAAATACTCACCAATCTCTTAACCTCTACCAAAAGCAGATTCAAATAAATAAAAATTATATCTAGGAGGATAATCATGACCAGAAAGCAAATGATTGATGCAAGAGCCTTAAAACAGCAAGAACTTATTAATAAGGCAAAAAATGAGGGATGCAGAGAGCTTACAAGCGAGGAACAGAGAGAATTTGACAAATTGCAAGGAGAGATAGACCTGCTAAAGTCTGCCGAGGAAGGAGAAGAGCCAACAGGAGACGGGGAAGAACCTGATCCTACACGTACACTTGAAGCAGAAAGGGTGCGAACAGCTGAAATTATGGATTTGTGTAGAGATTTCGGTATCGACCCCACAAAGCACATAAAAGATGGAACCTCAGTGGATGGCGTAAGAGCTGCCGTACTGGAAGAAGTAAAAAAAGGAGGCACACCAATCAGTGTAAGAGTCACTAACGATGAAGGTGACAAGTACAGAGCAGCAGCGGTTGATGGCATTTTAATGCGTGGCGGTATTCAGCTAGAAAAACCTGCTGACGGTGCCAGAGATTTCAGGGGAATGAGCTTAAGAGATCTGGCAATCGAATCGTTGGAACGTGATGGAATTAATGCAAGAAGAATGGGTAATGATGATCTATTTCACGAACTAATGCAGAGACAGTATTTTAACCCTACTTCTGCATTCCCTTCCATTATGGACGCTGCCATTAATAAGGCGTATGTTGAAGGGCATAAGAAAGTAAATGTAACGTTTGATAAGTGGACTAAGAAAGGCACTTTAAAAGACTTCAAGACTACAGAGAACAATTATCTGGCAGGGACCGCCGGTGAATTCCTGGAGGTGCCGGAATCTGGTGAATTAAAGCATGACAAACCAATTGATGCGAAGCTGCCTACCAGAAAGTTAAAGACTTACGGAAGACAATTCACAATGACCAGACAAGCATTTATCAATGATGATATTGGCTTTCTTACAACCATGCCTTCCAGATATGCCGCATCTGCCAGAAAGACAATTAACACACAGGTATATAAGATTGTAAACGATAACCCTACTATCTATGATGGTATTCAACTCTTCCATAGCGCACATAACAATCTTATGGGAGAGGCATCCGGTGTTACGGGTGCAGTAATCCAGAAGATGATCACAAGGCTGCAAAAACAGAAGAATCAGTTCGGAGAGGCAATCATCATACGCCCGGCTTATGTAATAGTCCCTGTCGGATATGGATTTACCATACAGACGATTCTTGGCAGTCCTTATATCCATACGGGAGAGAATACACAGGCAGTCAACCCGCTTTATGGGTACAAAATTGAGGTTGTCGAAGATCCTACCTTAAACGCTTTGGTGGGCGAAGGCAAACCCATGCCCTGGTATATAGCAGGTGATAAAAATGACGTTGATACCATTCAGGTAGATTATCTGAATGGAAATGAGATTCCCACAATTCGCAGAATGGAGGCTCCCGGTGTACTAGGTTTTACCTGGGATATCTATCTTGACTGGGGTATCAGCGTGATGGATTACAGAGGAATTATTAAAAACAGCGGTATCATTATACCGGACTAATGGAAGGAGAACATCTATGAAAGCTACATACTGGCAAAAGGGAGATACATTGGATTACAAGAATACTGGAAGTGCCAAAATTGAGCATGACACGGTTGTGGTCTTAGGAAAAAGAATAGGAGTATCAGGGACAGAAATTCCTGTAGGTGCAGTTGGTAGTATTCATGTTACCGGTGTGTTTGTAATGAACAAAGCAGCTGAAGTGATTTCTTTCGGTGACGACCTGTATTATGACTCTGAAAATGAAGTGGTGACTAAAACTGAGACAGAAGTTAAGGCGGGTTATGCTGCTGAATCAAAAGACAGCGCAGAAAGCAAAGTCTTAGTTAAAATCGACTAGGGAGGTAACTATGAAAAAACTAATTGCCATTATACCGATTCTGTATCTTGCGAAATTGTATCAGCCGGGGGAGGAGATCCCGGCTAGCGACAATACTATGGTGGAAGCATGGCTTGGCAATAAGGCAGCTGAATGGGTAGAGAATAATACTATGGTTGAAGATACCAGGGACAATGAGAATGAAGATGTTAACGAAACTGTAGATGAGGAAGAGCCGGAGAATCAGGAAGATAAAGAGAATAAAGAAGCTGAAACTTCAACAGAGAATGAAGATACTGACAATCAGGAAGATATAAATGTGGATTCATCAGGAGAGCAGGAAGTTAAGCAAAGCACTATTACCAGGAGGAATAAAAAGTAATGAGCTCCTTCAAAGAGCAATTAAAGGATGATATAAAAAACGTCTTTTTTAATACATCGGAATTTGCTGATATGCACGATATTGATGGAAAGATGATTCCTGCCATTATCGACGATGAAATAATGGAAGAGTACGAAAATCTAAAGGATTACAATTATGACGGAATGTACAAAGTAAAATTAGTTGTATTCGTTAGCTTGGATAGCTTTGAGAAAGTACCAGTTGCTGAAAGCAGCCTGAGGGTGGACGGAAGAAAGTACTTTGTCTTGGGAACATCAAAACCGGATGGAATGCTAAAATTAATTCTGGGAGTGAGTACTTCGTGATAAAGAATTTTGAAATAAGAGCACCTGATTTAAAAGACATTACAGGCGGAATTGAGGGGATAGGCAAGCAGAGTTCAGGAATGCTTTCAAGATCAATCAACAGGGCTGCAACAACAGCAAAAACCGCAATTGGTCGAAGTAAAACAGGTGCGCCGAGCGTATACAGAATAAAGACTGGTGAAGTAAATTCTGCATCTAAAATAATTAGAAATGCAGATAAAAAGAATTTATTTGCAATTATTTCCGTAAAAGGAAGGTCAAGGCCACTGATTAAGTTTGCTGTTAGTCCTAAAAGACTGGCGAAAAGACGTAAAAGCAGCGGTAACCCTAAATCGTATAAGGCTGCCGTTATGAAAAGCGGTAGCCTTAAAAATTTAAATCACCTTAAAAATAAGCCGTTTTTTGCAATTACTAAGAACGGAACGGAAGGCATATTTTCTCGTAAAGATTCAAAGATACAGAAGCAGATCAGAATAGTCAGGAGATTAAAAGGTAAAGGAGTTCGGGTTTATACTTATAAAACCAAAGTCAAAACCGGCGAGCCTTATCAAACGGATATTTTACAAATGCACTTCGGCCCTTCCATTCCTCAGATGGTGGAAAACAATGATGTTATGAGTAGAATCCAAAAAGAAGCTAACAAAACATTGCAAAAAAGATTAGACCATGAAGTATCAAGGTATTTAGAGAGGTTGAAAAAATGAGTGTAAAATATTTGCTTGTCGAAATTGAGAAGAATCTCCAAGAAGTATTCAAAGGATATAAGCTTGTAAATCAAAGGGAAAACCTTGCTTCTTTAAATATTTATCAATACAATCTGCCAGAGAAACAGGAAGAGAACGATGAAGAACATTTTCCTTACATCATTATCAGACCGACTGAAGGAAGTTTGAATCAAGAGGAAGAGACGGTCACAACCACTCTCATTTTTGGCATAAGTGATGATGGCGAAAACAAGCAGGGAGCTGCTGATATCACCAACATGATTGAAAAATACAAAAATCATCTTGCAAACAATAAATTTGTTGGAACTTATGAAGTATTATTCCCGATTACCTGGGAATTGCAAGATGAAGATACTCATCCATTGTATTTTGGTGGTATCGCAGTCATGTGGAAATTACACAACATGAAACAAAAGGAGGCAGTACTTATATGATTGAGAATGAGATAGAGACAGCGGAAAAAACCGAAGTAATCGGAAGGAAAGCTGATACGAAAAAGAAAGAAGATAGTAAAAAGAAGGATTTAAAGCCTTCAGAAACACTGGTCTATTGTGGGCCGACTATAAAAGGAATTGTGCAGCAGTACGCACACTTCAATAATGGGATTCCTGAAAGGCTAAAGGATTATGTAGCAAACCACAAAGCAGTAGAGAGACTACTTGTACCAATTGAGGATTTCGTAGAAGTAAAGCGAAACCTCCAGGTTAAAGGTACAGTAGAAAGTCTTTCTTATATCTCGATTGAGAAGGGAGAGTAAAATATGAATTATCAACACGGAATAATTTCCAGTGAAAAACCGACCTCCGTAGCCAAGCCGACAATTATTGAAAGTGCAGTCGGTGTTATATTTGGTACTGCGCCAGTCAATCTCTTAAAAGATCCATATAGTGCTGCAAACAAGCCGGTATTAATCAATAATTATAACGAGGCGGTAGAGAAGTTGGGGTTCTCTTATGACTTCAAAAACTATACCTTGTGCCAGAGTATGTATATTCGTTTCAAGAAGTTCTTTATGGCACCAGTTGTTATGGTTAACGTGCTTGATCCAGCTGTACATAAAGAAGATGTAACTGAAAAAACATTTACAATAGCAAATAAAAAGACTGCCATTGATGACCAGGGAATCTTATTAGACAAGATTGTTGTAAAATCCTCTGATGGAAACACCACTTATGAAGCCGAAACAGATTACTTGGTATCCTTTACGGATGAAGGTACAGTTGTCCTCGCTATCATAACTGGGGGAGCTATCGGTTCAGCTGCTTCTGTAAAAATAGCATATACAAAAATTGACCCGGCAAAAGTTACTCAGACTGATATCATTGGAGGTTATGATATCGAAACAAGGAAAAGAAGTGGCATTGACTGTGTAAATATGGTTCGCCCTTTGCTGGGTGTATTGCCTTGCCAGCTTCTCGCACCGGGTTGGTCACAGGTTCCGGCAGTTGCAGCGATACTGAGTTCAAAAACACGTCTAATTGAAGGCTTATTCAATGCAATAAGCATCACAGATCTTGATACTCAAGCGGTCGAAAGCCTTGATACAATACAGAAATATAAAGAAGATAACGGTTATGACGATGACTTTAATATTCCTTGTTATCCGAAAGTTATTGTAGATGGATATGAGATCTACTTATCTGCTGTGGTTGATGCTGCTATTGCTCAAACAGATAATGCAAATGGTGGTCCCTATGCTTCCCCTTCCAATAAGATTATAGCAATTAATGGTACTTGCCTGGATGGGGGAGAAGAAATATATTTTGACATTAACGAAGCCAATGAAATAAATGCAGCGGGAGTTATGACGGCTCTAAATTTAAACGGTTGGAGAAGTTGGGGAAATGAAATGGGCTGTTATCCTGCCAACACTGATGTAAAAGATAGATATATAGTGTGCCGTAGAGTATTTAACTATCAGGACAATACCTTTAAAATTAATTTTTTCGATAAGGTTGACAATCCGACTGATTACAGGTTAATTGAGGCAATCGTAAATGAAGAGAACCTCAATTTATCAACATTGGCCTCTAGGGGAAGGATTGCAGGAGGAAGTCTATTCTTTGATATAGATGAAAATCCGACTGAAAATATTTTGGATGGACATATCATCTTTCAAAGGAAGCTTTCTCCGTTTACTCCGGCAAAAGTTATTGAAACGGTTACAGAATTTGATCCTACGCTTAACAGCGCAGCATTAACGGGAGGGGAATAAGATGGGATACAGAGTACCTGAAGCAGTAAATCTTTTTAATGTTTACAATGGAACAAGCAGACAGGTGGGAGTAACGGGTTCGGTAGAATTGCCGGAATTTGCTTATATGACCAATACCATTTCGGCAGCTGGAATGGCAGGAGAATATGATGCTCCCGTCATTGGTCATATAGCTTCTCAGAAGTTAAAAATTCCTTTCGGCCAGATTGATGAGCAGGAATTTTTTGCTATGGTTGAAAGCAGCAGCAATATAACGCTAAGAGCTTCTATCCAAACCAGAGACGAGCAGACAAATGAACCGGAAATGGTGTTAATGACGATAACTGTTCGAGGGGCTACAACGGATTTTACACCGGGAACGATTGAAAAAGGAAAAACCATGAATGCAAGCATAACGAAAGAGGTTGCTTATATAAAAATCGTTATTAACAATGTGGTTTGCCTGGAATTAGATAAATTCAACAGTATTTTTATTATAAACGGCAAAGACATTTTTGCGAAAGTGAGGGCAATGATCTAATGGAAGAAAATGATACAGTTAAAGAAAATATTGAGGTAATAAGTAAAAAGAGAATTATCAAATTTGATAAGCCTTACATGTTTGAGACGGTAACCTACAAGGACATTGATTTATCAAAGCTCGATGACCTGACAACCGATGACCTTATGACAGCAGAGAGAATCTATAACAAAAGTGGTGGGGCAGCTATCAACCCGGAAACAAGTCTTTTGTACAGTATAATCCTGGCACACCTTGCCAGTGATATGCCGATTGAATTCTTCGGAAAATTGCCAGCCAAAGAGTCCTTAAAGCTTAAAAGGGAAGTCTATAATTTTTTCTACAGAGGGGCATAACATTCGGATCGGGAAAAGAGCTGAATAAAATCTGTATTCAGCTCTCTATGTCAAGAATGAATGTTAGCCTGGAACACTTAAAGAAAATGTCCTTAGACGAGTTGTTTGAGCTAACGGAGGAGGTAAGTAAGATTGTCGAAGAGAACCGAACACGAACTGCAAATAAGAATAGGCGGTAAGGTAGACAATTCCCTTACCCAAAGCGTTAACGAGATTAAAGGTGAATTAGGTTCCATGGGAAGTACAATAAAGACGGTGGCTGCAGCGGCGGTCACCGCTTTTGCTTCTGTGAAAGTGAAAGAAGCTTTCGATGATGTAACAGACGCCTCGAAGGAGATGCAGACTTCTATGGCTGGCGTTGCAAAGGTTGTAGACGGACTGAAAGATGACAACGGAAAAGTTACCAAATCCTATAATGTCATGAAGGATGCAATCCTGGATATGTCGAAAGACCTTCCGATGACTGCCGAGAATATAGCAGCTATTATGGAGGCAGCAGGACAATCAAATATTGCCAAAGATGAACTATTAGAGTTTACCGAAACCGCCACTAAGATGGGAATAGCCTTTGACTCCACCGCAGAGCAGTCTGGTGAGTGGATGGCCGCCTGGAGAACTGCTCTTAAAATGAACCAGAAAGAGGTTACAGACCTTGCTGATCAGGTGAATTATCTCGGAAATACAACCTCTGAAAGTGCTGTTAAAATCAGTGAAGTAATTACCAGGGTAGGAAGTCTTGCAGGAACGGCTAATGTGTCGGCCGCTTCCGTTGCTGCTATGGCTGCATCCATGACAAAAGTTGAAGCCGATGTATCGGCAACCGGTATTAAGAACTTTACACTTGCCTTGGCTGCGGGTGATAGTGCTACAAAGAGACAACACGCAAGCTTTGACAAGCTGGGTCTTAAAGCGAAAACAGTTGCGAAGAATATGCAGATGGATTCCCAAGGAACTATTGTGGATGTACTGGAACGAATTAATAAGTTAAGCAAAGAAGAACAGACCTCCACCATGAAGAACCTTTTTGGCAGTGAATCAATTTCTGCCATTGCGCCCATGATAGCGAACCTGGACAATTTAAAAGAACAGTTCAGTAAAGTTGGGGATGCTGCACTTTATGCCGGAAGTATGGAAAAGGAATATATTGCAGCTTCTTCCACTTATACAAATGTTGATGTCCTTACAGAGAATAAGATTCAGGCTATGAAGGTTCAGGTTGGTGATACGCTTGTTTCGCTCTCTGCTCTGGCAGCTGAGACAAAAGGTAATCTTGCGGAATCCTTTGGAGATTTTGTTCAGGATCATGCGCCAGAGATAGAAAGTACAGTCAGAAACATTGAAAAGGCCTTCTCTGAATTTTTACCTACCGCTGTAACAAATGTAAAAGAGTTTGGAAAAAATGCTATGGATCTTATTGAGCCGGTTTACGAACTCATAGAAGATAATCCAGATTTAATACCGAACTTTATCGTCTCAACTGGCGCAGCTATGGTTACATACAAAGTAGGAAAAAATATCGGGGAAATTGCAAAGAATGTGAAAGCTGTAGGAAGCCCTATAAAACTACTTACGGGCTTAATTACCAATCCCTGGGCACTAGCGATTGGAGCCACTGCTGGTGCTATTGCAATGATTGCGACCTCTGTCCATAACGCCAGAAAAGAGTTAAGAGAAGCTGATCTGGCTTCACGATTTGGCGATATATCTTTGTCTTTGAAAGATTTGGATGGGATGGCAGCAGAAATGTTACGCAGTAACAATTTCGAAAAAATATCTGAATCATTAGATATAAAAGAAGGTACAGAAAAACTGCAATTTACCATAGAAGACACTTTAGCTGAAATAAATAAACTTAACTGGAAAGTGGGAATAGGACTCGATTTATCTGAAGAGGAACGTGCTTCTTATCAAAATGATATAACAAGTTTTATAACAGATACACAGCAATTATTAGATGATAATCAATATGCTCTAAGCCTATCGTTGGATGTACTTACGGATGATGATGAGTCAGGAAATGCCATTAAAGCAAGCGCGAAAAAATTCTATATGGAAAATCAAGCTGCCCTGGAAAGTCTAGGTACGCAGTTGCAAGAAGCTGTTAATAATGCCTTCTCGGACGGATTACTTACCATAGATGAAGTGGAGACAATATCCAATCTTCAAAAACAAATGTCTGCTATCACTAGCCAGATGGCGCAGAGTAAATTTGAAGCAACGCTTGAAGTTATGGGAACTAAAACACTAGGAACTGATCTAACATCTGACAGCTTTAAAAATTATCTGGCAGAAATGCAAGAACAAGCCCAATCGACAATAACTGAATACGATGAATCCCTTACAATGAGTATAGCTAACTCTAAGGTACGGCTTAAGGCTGGAGAGATAAATAAAGATCAGTATGATAAAGAAGTTGCAGAGTATAAAAAGAATTACTTAGAGGATATCGGAGAATTAAATCTTACAGTGTCTAATTTTGCCACGGACACTCTTTTTCAAGCTTATGGAAAAGAAATGGAGTCAGGATTACCGCAATTAAGTGAAATTTTAAAAACCGTCTTAGAAGAAAACAAAGATGAACTTGCGGGGCTTATAGATAGCAACAGCTTAGGGCAATATGGACTTAGCGACTATATGAGTAATATGCTGATAAGTCAATTTAAAAAAATCAACATATCGAAAGAAGCAAAAGAAAACCTGCTTAACAATTATAAAGACCTATTACCCACAAAAGAGGAATTGGAAAAGACCATGTCCTCATATGTTGAAGAAAACAGAGATATACCATCTGAAATATTGGAAGAGTATAATAACATTCTGATGCTAGGTGCATTAGGAGGGGATGAAAATTCTATTTATTCGTTGCTGGGTTCTAAAATGGGTGAGGATGAAGAATATCGGGAAATCATAAAAAAAGCTGGTGAACTTGGGCTAGTATTACCGGAGTCTTTGATAAATTCATTAGATACGGAAATACCAAATATTACTGCGAAAGTGGCAGAGGCAAAGAAAGCTCTAATAGAAGAAGCTGAGAAAGAAGTAAATATAAATATTCCACTTAATATAAACACAAAAAGTAATGTGGCGGATATTTCAACTATACCAACAAGTGACTTATATAATCAACTATTCGGTAAAATACATCATAATGCTAAGGGAAATATAGTAAATGAACCTATCTTAACAACATTTGCCGAGGAAGGACCGGAAGCTGCTATTCCACTGGATGGCTCTCCAAGGTCTATTGACCTGTGGTATATGGCCGGACAGATATTGGGAATGTTTAACCGGGATACAGCTTATGGTAACGGGTTTAATATTCCACAAGCATACAGCAATATATCCAATAGTTCATCAACCAATAACATAAGCAGTGAACCAACCTTAAAAATAGAAAATACTTACTACATTGAAAATGCTTCAGACATACAGAAAGTCCAACAGGTTATAGAAAAATCACAGTTACAGATGCAAGCGCAGTTTGATCGCATGATGGCACAATATAAGAAGAGCGAAGGCAGGGTGAATATGAAACAATGAGTACATACATAACTGTTCAGGGAGATACCTGGGACATGATAAGCTTTAGGGTATACGGAACGTCAAAGTACATCGGCCTGTTAATGGAAAATAACTATGACCTGCTTGACATCTTTCTGTTTAGCGCAGGTATCGAAATTAATGTACCAGAATTACCCGAAGAGGAGGAGAACGACATACCGGATTGGAGGAAATAATGGGAACGGTAAGAGAAGCAACCTTAAGCCTGTCTTACAATGGAAAAAATGCGACAGAAGAGATTACAAACCGTCTTGGACAGATGACCTACACGGATGCGGCAAGCGGGGAAACAGATACTATTTCACTCGTCCTGGCTGATGAAAATCTGAAATGGTTAAATGCCTGGTTTCCTGTAGAAGGCGATTATATAGAGGCTGTCATAAATCAATACAACTGGAGCAAACCCGGTGATAATAAAAAGTTAAAATGCGGGAAATTCCTGATTGATGACTATGATTTTAAAGGGCCTCCGGATACCTTTAACCTAAAAGCGATATCTTGCCCTATAAATACGGATTTCTCTTCTACGAAGAAAAGCAAGACATGGAACAAAACATCCGTTAAAGGCATTGCGTCAGGAATGGCTAAGAAAATCGGAATCTCTCTGGTTTATGATGCTCCAGATTATAAAATCAATAAACAGGAGCAGAGCGACCAGGATGATATGCGGTTCCTGTTTGGGATTTGTGAAAGCTATGGCCTAGCCATGAAACTTTTTAATTCCAAACTGATTATCTTTAGTGAAGTGGAATATGAGAAAAAGAAAGCTGTCGGAACTCTTGATAAATCCGATTGTAGCACCTATGAGTTAAACGGGACATTAGTAGGAATCTATCACGGTGTCAGCATAAAGTACACTGACTCTAAGACGAATAAGACGCTTTCTTATGCTTACAACGAAAGCAAGGGAAACCGTATCTTAAAGGTAAATGAAAAAGCTGAGAGTTACGCAGATGCAGAAATAAAAGCAAAAGCCAAGCTACGGAAAGCCAACAAAGAAGCAAGGACCATAACTCTTGATTTAAAAGGAAACACTTCCTACGTGGCAGGTACCTGTTACAACATCACCGGCTTCGGAAAATTCAATGGCAAGTATTATATTGACAGAGTCACGCATTCTTTTTCGGACGGCTACACAGTGTCATTGCAGATGCACAGAGTATTATCATATTAAGGGGGATTGAGGATGAATGACATTATAAGAAGAGGAACTGTTGAAAGCGTTGATTATAAAAGCGGTACTATAAAGATTGTCCAGGAGGACAGGGACGATTCAGTTTCCTTTGACTTACCTCTAATGAGCTTCGAATACAATCCTCCCAACATTGGGGATATGGTAATTGCGGTCTTCCTTTCTAATGACAATACCCAGGGATTTGTTATAGGAAAGCCTTATAATAAGTCCAACCTTCCCACAAACGGGAAAAAAGGAGTTATACGAAAGGACTATGATATAGACGCCTTTGTCGAGTATGACAAGAATACAAAGACACTTACCTTGCAGGCTCAGAACATTCTTGTTAAAGGAAACATGAGCCATGAGGAAGGAGGAGTATCTTGAGCGTTGGTAGTTATGGAGGAATCGTTTTTCAGGTAAGCAAGAAAAAAATATACTCCTTTAGTAATTTCAAAAGAACCAGAACTGCCGAATGGAAAGAACACAGCAGGCATGGACAAAAAGCAATATCCCAGTTTATATCTCCAGGAATAGAAAACATAACTCTGGACATCCATTTGAATGCATCATTGGGGGTTAAACCTCTGACAGTAATAGAAAAATGGGGAAAACTACTTGAAACCGGCCACCATGATATTTTTGTTATAGGCGGTAAACAGGTAGGAAAAAATGAATGGAAGATTGAGAGTGTATCGGAAGCATGGAACACCTTTTTAAGCAAAGGAGAGCTAATAGCTGCGGATATCACAGTCACACTGTCAGAATACATAACCAGTGACAAACCAAAGAAAAAGTCAACCAGCACTACAACAAAAAAGACCACGACTACAAATTCTGCATCATCTGCCTTAGTAATTGGTAAAACATATAAGGTAAAAAAATTACTGACAGGCTATTATACAGCCCCAGAAGCCAAGAACCAGAGCGCGGTCAATCGAACAGGAAAAGTTTATCCAGGAACCTATTATATTTTTAACATATCTCAGGGGATGGTTAATGTAACGAAGGTCAAAGGTTCTCCTGGATCATGGATAAATCCATCCAAGAATAAGTAGGAGGTGAGCATGTACGATATTGATATACAGACAACGGATGACAGTATAACAGAAGAGGAGGTAGAAAATTTAATAAACCTTTCTCAAACACCCGTTGGAACAATTCCGATGGAGCGGGAAAAAGGGATTGACATGTCCTTTCTAAGTATGCCACGGGAATCAGCAAAATCCTTGTACAGCGTGGAACTTATAAAAAAAGCACGCTTATACCTGGACTTAGAAGTGCAAGACATTTCTTTTGAAGAGTATGAGGATGGAAAAATAAAAGCAAAGGTGGTGGTAAGCCGTGGCGAATGACATACAGAAATTATATGATTTACCAGAGGTAAGCTTCATCGAAGATATAGCAGCAGATACGCTATTAGAAGAAATGATAACAGACTTTCAAGACAAATATTATGAGCTGACGGGAGAGTACGAGACATTAGGAGAACTGGATAAATACAGAATTCTAATGAATGCATCTGTCTTGAAAATCTATCAGGCATTTCAGACGATTGAGAAGGCGGGGAAAATGAATCTTCTTAAATATGCTTCTGGTGATTACCTGGACAATCTGGGAGCCACAAGGGGCATAACGAGAAATCCTGCAAATGCAGCCACCTGTACCATTAAATTTTCATTAAGCCAAGTGCAAAACAGTGCTATCGCCATACCAGCAGGAACACAGATTACAGCCGGTGACGGAGTATATTTTGTAACAGACAATTACAGTGAAATACCTGCCGGATCAAGCGAATTAGAAGTATCTGCAACCTGCCAGACAGAGGGTACCGTTGGCAATGGTTATGTTATCGGTCAACTTAACACGATTGTTGAGCCAATAGCTTATATATCCGCTGTTACGAATATAACGGAATCTACAGGAGGAGAAGATATCCAGTCTGATGATAGTTTCCGTGAAAAGATTTTTCTTGCACCAAGCGGTTACTCCACTGCCGGCCCGGAAGATGCTTATATATATTGGGCAAAGGCATACAGTGCTGCTATAGGGGATATAAAAGTTATTACCCCGGCAGACGATACTGTCCAGCTGATAATCTTGTTAAAAGATGGCATGATACCAGACATGGAATTTCTTAATGGATTACAAGAATATTTGTCAGATGGCAATATAAAGCCTATGACGGAACTTGTAACAGTGACTGCACCGGATGTTGTTAATTATGACGTATCAGGAACATATTACATAAATCGCAGCAACAAAGACGATGCGGTAAAAATACAAGCAGCCGTTACAGCAGCATTAGATGAATATGTAGCTTGGCAGAAAGAAAAAATAGGAAGAGACCTTAACCCTTTCCATTTGCAATATTTGCTTGTGAAAGCCGGAGTAAAACGCATTGAATTAATATCGCCAACTTATCTGGATATCACAGATACAACGGTTGCTATAGCAAATGTAATCTCTTTGGAATATGGAGGAATTGAGGATGATTAGTTTACATGACAGTTATTTAGAAAGCGTCCTTCCTAATTTCTTAAAGCAAGACAAAGAAGCCAAAGCTTTCTGTTATGCACTGGATAGGCAAGTTAAGAAATTGCTTAACAGAGCTGCTGTTCTAGCAATCTGGTACGATGTACAAAATGTAGACGAGTCTTTGTTGGATTATCTTGCAATTGAACTAAGGACACAGTATTACTCCGTCGATCTGGAAGTTACGGTCAAGCGGCAGCTGATAGCTAATACTCTTATCTGGTACCAAAAAGCCGGAACGGTGGCAGTTGTCGATGAACTAATAAGTACGGTCTTCGGTTCGGGCAAGATTCAGGAATGGCATTCGTATAATGGTGATCCACATCATTTCAAGGTGCAGACTTCAAACCCTTTGATTACCTCTGAGGACATTCAGAAATTTAATGACATAATTAAGAACATAAAGCGAAAAACAGCAATACTGGATACGATTGACATTGTCTTAACGGCTACCATGAAAACTTATTATGGTTTTAAGCTTCAGACCGGTACCGTAGTCAGACTGAAGCAGGAGGGATAACGTGAGTTTTAGTACAATATTATTTACTGAAAAAGGCCGTGCCTTGCAATCGAAAGTATTGGCGGGTGCAGCCTTAAATTTTACTCGGATTGGAATGGGTTCCGGCTCTCTTGGTGGACAATCTCAAATTGCCTTAAACAACCTGATAGACCAGAAAGTTTCTTTAAACGTTACACAGGTATCGAAAAGCGGAAGCTATGCCGTGGTTGAAGGGAATTTCAGAAATGCAGATATATCTACAGGATTTTACTGGAGAGAGCTTGGAATTTTTGCACAAGATCCCGACATAGGTGAAATTTTATATTGTTATGGAAATGCTGGGAGTCTTGCTGAATATATACCACCTCAATCAAGCGAAATTGTTGAAAAGGTAGTCGGTCTTTCGGTAATTGTGGGAGATACAGCTAATGTTACATTGCTTACAGATTCTACAGCTTTCGCAACGAAGGCCGAGGTAAAAGCAGCTAAGGACAAAGCAGATCAGGCTTTTCGGTCAGCCAGTAATGGCAAAGAAGCAATTAAGACAGCCATTACTGGCATAGACCCAACAGTAACAATTCCTACAGAAGCCACCTTTGCACAGCTTGCTACAGCAATAGGACAGATCGAAACTGGAGTGGATACCGAAGACGCAACAGCGATTGCAGAGGGATTATTGGAGAATCTTTCAGCCTATGTAAAGGGTTTGAAAATAATCGGTACAATGCCAAATAAAGACGGGCATACCCTTAATGCAAGAGATGTAATAAATCTTCCTGCAAGTGGCAAGGTAGGGCTACAATTTCCCGATATAATCGGTGATTATAATTTATATGCAGTAAGTCCAGATACAGAAATAGAAGTAAGCTATGGTTTATTATCGGATAAGCTTGGTATAAAAGCTGCCGACATTAGAGCGGGTGCACAAATATTAAACCGTACAGGCACCTTTTCCTCGGATGCCACGGCAGGCGCAGGCAGTATATTGGATGGACGTATTGCTTATACAAATGGTAATAAAGTAACAGGTACAATTCCTATAGTAAATCCTGATATCAGTGGACAATTACCTGCTTCCTCGGTAATAGTCGGAGCTAGCTCAGGGGATGGTCTCAATTATTTATACATGCAACATGGGCTTTCGGGAAAATATAGTAATGGTGTGAACTGGGTAAGAAGCTACCAACCGGACTTAATTGCAGCCAATATATTATCTGGTAAAAACATATGTGGGATGGTAGGAACTGCTATAGCAGGTAAAAGATATGCCACGGGACAGGTAACATCTGGGGAAAATGTAAGTTGGTATTCGCCAGAGCAGGGAGGTCCGTTTTTGGGAAGAAAAGTACATGTATCTCAAATGAATTTAAGCTTTGTCCCATCTATTGTGCTGTTAATGGCAACTTCAAACTCTTGGGGTGCATATACTACCATATATTTCAGACAAGGATTTTATTCCAGTTCTTATGGAGTCTACACATGTAAATCCGAATCAAATTCAGGAGATGCTCGTCAACCGCTGCGACCTGCATCTGGGGACATTAACGAAATAATTACAACTAATTTTCAGTACGGTTCGCCTTTTACGTTTTGGGCATGGGAATAAGAAAGGAGAAATTTTATGGAATTATTAATAGTCTATGACACAACTGGAAGAATTATATACCAGGGGCAGGGTGACGTTTACGAGCCTGTAGGAATACCTAAAATGCGGGTTACAGTACCAAACGGAAAAAGAATTGTATCTATAAACACAGTAATAGAACCGCATGAACCTGTATTTGCCGACATTATGGGAATAGACCCAGATACAGCAACACTGGAGCAGCTTAAGGCGTACCAGATCACGAAAAGTAAAGAAAACCTTGAAACCTACTTAGAAGCCAACCCCATCACTTCTAAATGTCATGGCGGAGCAGAAAAACAGTATACCATAACAAAGGAAAAGCAAGCTCTACTTACCCAAGAAATGGCTATAGTACAAATGGCAATACAGGCAGGCATAGAGTATCAGCCGAGCTGGAATGCTGCCGGTGAACCCTGTACATACGATTGGACACTGGAAGAGATTAAACAACTAGCCTTTGAAGCTGTTACGGTAGTAAAACCTTTAATAAGCCACCAACAGACAATTGAAGCCCAGATAAATGCTGCACAGACCAAAAAGGAAGTATTAGCAATATCTATAGAATTTTAGGAGGAGCCTATGAGAAAATTCTTAAAGGCTCTTTTTCTATGGGCAATCGGAGGAATAATTTATTTCGCTGTAGAACTTATCTGGAGGGGATATAGCCATTGGACTATGTTTATCTTAGGTGGGTTGTGTTTTGTCCTCATAGGGGCATTAAACGAGCTGTACAGGTGGGACATGGCTCTTATTAGTCAGATGTTTATATCTGCATTGGTTATAACGCTTCTGGAGCTTATAATCGGCTTAATAGTTAATAAGTGGTTACATTGGGGTGTCTGGGATTATTCT
Organism: Anaerocolumna sp. AGMB13020; assembly: GCF_033100115.1. Taxonomy (NCBI): domain Bacteria; kingdom Bacillati; phylum Bacillota; class Clostridia; order Lachnospirales; family Lachnospiraceae; genus Anaerocolumna; species Anaerocolumna sp. AGMB13020. The sequence continues at coordinate 3,468,704 of NZ_CP136910.1, forward strand.
CAGGTACCCTATAATTTTATGGGGCAGGTATGCCTCTTATATACCAACCTATGGTTCTTCTTATCTCTGGCCGGAATCATCCTGGATGACTTCATCCGATACCGACTATTAGAAGAAGAGAAGCCACATTATAAAATTTTATAGGGGGACTTTTATGGAAAAATTATTTAACACAATAAGTATGATATTTGGAGTTATAGGCGGTTTTATTTGTAAGTGGCTAGGCGGTTCCGACTTACTACTTAAGACAATCATAGTACTTGTCATTTTGGATTATACAACAGGGGTAATCAAAGGAATTTATGAAAAGAACCTATCCTCAGAGATTGGTTTTAAGGGGATTTTAAAGAAAATCATGATTTTTATAGTTATTGCAACAGCCTGGACCATACAGAAGCTTCTTGGAGAAGCAATAGCCCTAAGGGAGATTGTTATCATGTTTTTTGTGGTAAATGAGGCTTTAAGCTTGCTTGAAAATGCTGCAGTATTAATACCCATACCAGATAAACTGAAAGAAACTTTATTGCAGATTAGAGATAAGGAGGACACTGAAAATGACAAATAAAGAGCTTATCACACAGATCGGAGCTGCAGCGGTAAAATATTACCCTACATACAAGATTTTGCCGAGCATGACAATTGCCCAGGCAATCCTTGAATCTAATTGGGGTAAGTCAGGGCTGGCGAAAGATTGTCACAATTACTTTGGTATGAAATGGACAAGCACATGTGGAACTGACTATAAAGAATATTCTACACAAGAGCAGCGGACAGATAAAACCTGGTATACAGTAAAGGCGAAGTTCCGGAAGTATGCCAATGTTGCGCAAGGCATCAAAGGGTATTACGATTTCCTTAATTACTCCAGATACAAAAATCTTAAAGGGGTTACAGATTATAGGGAATCCTGTTTCCTTATAAAAGAGAATGGATGGGCAACAGATGTATCCTACACTACCAAGCTTACTAAACTGATTAAGGACAACGACCTTTGGAAGTATGACTTGCAGGCTATCTACCCTAAGCCTCCTACAGGTACTATAAATCCAGATTCCAGCTTTCTATCAATAATCTGGCTACAGCACAATTTAAATATCTGTCTGGCCGGAGTTAAAGGGTTTGTATCCTTGGTAGTAGATGGAGATTACGGAGCTAAGACCAGAGCGGCATTGCTTCTTTATTGGAAACAGTTAGACTGGAAACCCGGAACCGGTTGGGGAGTTGGAGCTAATACAAAGAATGCACTTGTAGCTAGTACAAATAATTAAACAATGGGTGAGCGTTAAATTAGTATTTGGGTAATTCATTTCGAAAAGATTAAATGACTATGTCAATAGACATTTGTGTCTATTGACATTTTTTGGCTAATAGAGTAGTATTGACTTACTAAGTTAACAAATGTTGGAAAATTGCTATTGTATTTGGAGGCTAAAATTTATGAAAAAAAACACAAAGTTATTATATTGTATTCTAGGTAGTATTATTCTATCATTGTTAAACAGTTCTTTTTTAGAAAGAGCACGATTTGGTATATTCCCAAATGGATATGGAACAAGTTCGTTTGGTGTTTTTTTTATTCAGTTGACTAACATTTTATCTTTTAGTGGTTTTGTACTGTTAATAGTATTTACGATTTTATTAATTATACATAATATAATAAATGTAATTAGAGGAGTAAATGAAACTACAAGTAAATGATATCATGTAATCAAAAATATTTTTTTGATTATTTGAATATAAAACACAGGAGGATAAATATGAAACATAAAATGAAAATCGTTGCTTTTGCACTAGTACTTGCTATGGTATTTACTTTAGGTGCTCCTATGAAAAGTTATGCTGCAACTGAAACAGCGCCAGAAAACGCTAAAGTGGAATCAATTAACTTACTTGAATCAGAGGATGTTGTTATTAGTGATGTATTAACTTTTGAAGAGATAGCAACAGAATATGCGAAATCAAATCAAGTATCAATTGAGGAAGCAAAGAAAATTCTTGGAGCAGATTCAAGCAGCACCAATAATTCTGCAGCAAAAACAGCAGGAATAATAACGCCTTATGCAACTACTTACAGAACAATAACAAAAGAATTATACAGCGTTTACAGTTATTATAAACCCAAACTAGTATTTTATTGCCAAACCACTGAATCTGGTAGTTACATGGGTATTATACAGATACTTAATGTTGAGATGAACAGAATTAGTGGTGGCACTGTTAAGTCATTTACTGGAAATGTGTATGTTCATCTACAAAGCTCTTATGTCATTTATTATTCCGTAAATGGTGAGTTTTGGGATATCGGTGTACAATCAAGCACAGCTAGTGTTGGAATAACCGTAGGAGGAGTTTTAACTTTGACATTTAATTTAACTAATCCTTCATCATTTTTCTACTCTTTATTTGAACAAGATACAATAGTAACGCAGCATTAAGAAAGTTCAAGTTACTCATTATATACCTATAATAAAGATTGACTTTAAAAGGTCAGTCTTTATTTTTATAATTCATATAACCTTTTCCTATGTTTCTCGCAGAGATATGTTTGTATTTTTATTATCGTGTCTATTTGTATGTTCGGAAAACAGATAAAGAAAAAGAAAAGTCCCCAGACATCGCTCGTCTGGGGATTGGGGATGAACAAATATTGCTAAACTTCTTCAACTCTAGTATATCATATTTTAATTTATCACATCTCACAATCAATGTAAATATATTATATGCTATTGCAATTAGGAGGTCCGGACGGAGAGCTGGCAGCATCTCAGCGTTACCTCTCTCAGAGATATGTAATGCCTTATAATGAAGTAAAAGGAATATTAACAGACATTGGAACGGAAGAACTGGCACATATGGAAATTATCTGTGCTATCGTTCACCAGCTGACCAGAAATCTTACCATTGATGAAATCAAAGCTTCCGGTTTTGACACCTATTTTGTTGATCACACTGTTGGTCTCTGGCCTCAGGCAGCAAGCGGAACACCCTTTAGTGCAACCGTATTCCAGTCAAAAGGTGACCCGATTACAGACCTTCATGAGGATATGGCAGCAGAGCAGAAAGCCAGAACCACCTATGACAATATCCTTCGTATGATCAAAGACCCTGATGTAATTGATCCCATCAGATTCTTAAGGGAAAGAGAAATTGTTCACTTCCAGAGATTTGGTGAATCATTAAGAATCGTTCAGGATAACCTGGATTCCAAGAACTTCTATGCTTACAACCCGGCATTTGACAAATAAGAAATCATTCAGAAGGTCAAGGAGTAAGTAATTTTAAGGAAGGGGTATTCCCTTCCTTTTCAATATAAAATATCTTCTGGGTTAATAACCTAAAAAGGCTGAACAGGGATTATATTCTATGAGAACAAACCTGCTGAATCAGCAGGTTTATGTATATATTAGAATTATTAAAAAACTCTAAACATACTTGTATTTATTGCAAATTATGATACTATATATGACATATACTAATGTTGACAGACAATACGGACAAAATAACAACCGATAGAAGCGGATACAGGAGGTAATAGAATGGATTTTTTTGAAAAAGTAAGCGGCACTATTACAGAAAAAGGCAAGGAATTATCAAAGAAAGCCAAAGAGCTGGCAGATATTGCAAAGCTCAGCAATCAGGTAAGCAGTGAAAAAGATAAAATAAATAAAAACTACCTTGAAATTGGCCGTGCTTATTATAATGCACATGTAGCCGATGAGAATTATGATTATGAAGGCTTATGCGGAGAGATAACCGTCTCCATGGATAAAATAGCTCAGTTAAAAAAAGACATCCAGAGCTTAAAGGGAACGAAATTATGCGAGACCTGCGGCGTTGAGCTTTCGAAAGAGGCAGCCTACTGTTCCAGTTGCGGTGCTAAAGTAGAAGAAGTAGCAGAGGAAGAGGAAGTCGTAGAAGATATCATTCATGTTGTAGATGATGTTGTAGATGATGTTGTTGATGCTACAGAGGATGTTACAGAAGAAAAAGAATGATAATATATAAAGGAAAAAAGCTGATACATTACGTACAGCTTTTTTTCATATCTCATTTTATGATTTTTGTTATTCAAACACGAAATACTTATTTGACGGATAATTTAGTTGAACAATTGACCGTATTCCCGTATTGGTTTTTTCTCCGGGACAAATCATTATATACTAAAGGACAGCCTCGGATTCCGCTATTTTATTCTTAATGGTTTCTGATACATAAGCTGCGATGTCGTTTGACTTCATTCCTTTGTAATCCTCATAATACAGAGGTTTCAAATAATGAATCTGTACACTGGTCTTTTTGATGGAATGGGTATCGAACACCTTGTAGGAATCCAGAATAGCAATAGGGACTATAGGGCATTTGGCATTCATGGCAGATTTAAAGCTGCCGCCTTTAAATTCCTGAATCTGATTCCCATTTTTGGATCTGGTACCTTCGGGAAAGATAAGATAATTTTTTCCCTGTTTCACTTCTTCTGTAACCTCATTTAATACCTTTAAGGACTGTCTTACATCCTCTCTGACAATAAACTTGGAACCAAGTAAAGTGAAAACATCCCGAAGGAAAGGTATATTCTGAATTTCTATTTTCGATACGGTTGCAAAAGGCTTATCATGAGTCTCCAGGAGTAACAGGGCATCAAAAAGTCCCTGATGATTTCCGAAAAGGATATAACCGGATTCTTTTGGGAGGTTTTCGGTCCCGGTACAGGTTATATGTACCCCTCCTCGGCGGTTGGCCTTCACAGTCAACCGATGGAGAAAAGCATAACGGGTCTGTTCACTGTATTTCTCAGGATGTTTCTTATATTTGTTTAATAGATATAACCAGTAAGGCAGCTGAAAGATGCTCCTTAATACCATTACCAAGATTCTTTCCATAGTAACCTCCATCTGTATGCCTGAGCACACATTCTATCCGGATGTTGAAACTATCTTTTCTTTCAATCTATTATCTGTATAAGCACAAAATACTTGTGATACTTTTAAATAGTAGTTTGAAAAATGCAATGCATTTTAATCTGACATTCATGCATTGCAGAATTGTATTTGCATACTTGCAAGTTAACTTATAACTTCATGCTAGTAATAAATTACATGATATCATAGCCCTTTAACATGCGGGCTCTGCTTGGATGTCTTAATTTTCTTAAGGCCTTGGCTTCAATCTGACGGATACGTTCACGGGTTACGTTAAATTCCTTGCCAACTTCCTCAAGGGTTCTGGTTCTGCCGTCCTTTAAGCCGAAACGTAGGATGAGTACTCTCTGCTCTCTTTCGGTAAGGGTCTCTAAAAGCTTGGAAATCTGATCCTGTAATACGGAATAGGAAGCAGCGTCTTCAGGTCCCATGATAGAATCATCCTTGATAAAGTCGCCTAAATGGCTGTCATCCTCTTCACCAATAGGAGTATCCAGGGAAATGGGGTCTGCGGATACCTTCAGGATTTCTCTTACCTTTTCAATAGGCAGCTTCATTGCATCTGCAATCTCCTGCTCGGAGGGCTCACGGCCTAAGCTCTGTAAAAGACTTCTGGATACACGATATGTCTTGTTAATAACTTCAGACATATGTACCGGAATACGTATGGTTCTGGACTGATCGGCTATGGATCTTGTGATAGCCTGACGAATCCACCAGGTAGCATAAGTACTGAATTTATAGCCTTTGCTGTAATCAAATTTATCAACGGCTTTAATAAGACCTAAGTTACCCTCCTGAATTAAATCAAGGAAAGAAAGACCACGGCCTACATAACGCTTTGCAATGCTGACAACCAGCCTTAAGTTGGACTCAGCAAGTACCTGCTTGGCATGGGCATCACCTTCTTCAATTTTCTTGGCAAGTTCAATCTCTTCTGCCACGGATAATAAGGGATAACTACCGATTTCCTTCAGGTACAGTTTTACAGGGTCATCAGACATGGTGCCGATCATGGATAAATCATCAAAATCCAATAGTGCGGCTTCATCGCTGTCTTCTAACTCCAGTATAATCTCATCATCAGGTTCATCCTCTTCAATGGGATTTAAGATGACAATGTTATGTGCCTCAAGATACTCATATATTTTATCGATTTGCCTTACATCAAGGTTCATCTCTTTAAAAAAATCGTTGACCTTCCCTACATCCACTACACCTTTATTGTCATTGGCATAGGACAGTAGTTCTTTAAGTCTTTCTTCAAAATTATGTGTTGCTTCGCTCATCATATTCCTCCATGGGTCTCATTGTTGCACAATACGATAAAAAAAGAAACCCTTTACAAAATTAAGTGCCCCAAGTCTAGTATGATTAATCATGGGACATTTCATGCAAAATATTTAGTAAATAAGTTTCATGGGACGAAATTACCACCAAATATCATTATAGCACAGGCTGTCCGATAAGAAAAGATAAATTTTATCACAAAAACCGAAATAACACGAAAAAGGTACAAGAGATTATCCTGTCCAAACATCTTTAGAATAAAATATGTGACAGGCCATCAAAATATCCATTAAAAATAAAATGTCATTGTTCCACTTGGGTAGAACTGGTTTTTAATATCTTTCTATAATCGTATTGATTTAAAGTCTTTACCGTCTTGACAAAGGTATTCCTTATAAATTATGCTGAAGTTATTAATTTCCAGCAATTAAATTTTAAAAGGAGGATTTTCCATGCCCTATATAAGTACAAAAACCAACATTGCAATAACCAAAGAGAAAGAACTTATCATAAAAGAAAAACTAGGTAAGGCTATCGCTATTATACCCGGGAAAAGCGAAAACTGGCTTATGCTGTCCTTTGAAGGAGGCGCAAGCCTCTATTTTCAGGGAAATGCTGATAAGCCCATTGCTTTTGTTGAAGTGAAACTCTTTGGAAAAGCAGACAGTAATTCCTATAACAAGCTCACCTCTGAGATTACGAACATCTTAGAAGAGGAGCTTCATATTGAACCAGGCAAAATATATGTAAAGTATGAAGAGGTAAGCCACTGGGGCTACAACGGTAACAACTTCTAGTGTTGAGTTTTCAGGCATACCCTTGTTTAAGGATATGTGTGGTAATCAATAGAAGCAAAAAACTATATCGAGGGACAGCTGCCAAAAGTTGCAGCTGTCCTTCTTTGGTGAGTGATTAGCGTGAATTCAAGGCAGCTCACACTTCTTATTTGGCAGTACCGCAAGCGGCTTGCGGTAAACATTGGGGGGAATGTGATTTATTGAACCACGAAAGTCACACCTGATTTATGGCAGAACCATATCTGCTAGCTAATACGGTAAGGCAAGAGGTGTTGGTGTGGTCGGTTTACGCGCAGGGTTACATAGGCGGAAGCCCGAAATAATTGAGCAATCCCTGATAAATAGCATAAGCAAAGTCATACTGTCTGTTTTCTAACTTCTGTGCGTCATTGTAATTCGTAATATATCCAAGTTCTATCAGAACGGCAGGCATATTAGTTCTTCTTAATACATACAGAGAGGGATTGATACGCACACCGTTGTTGTAAGTATCCAGCCGGTCTACGATAGCCAGAAGAATACGTTCCGCCAGATAGTAGGACTGGGAATAATTCTCGTATACATAACATTCTGTTCCATTTAGGGCGGGATTGTCACTTGCATTACAGTGGATACTTAAGAAATAATCTGCAGGCCAGGTATTGGCAAGACGTACCCGTTCTGCAAGACTGGAGGTGTTACTGTAGCCTAACACCTGTTCCGGACTGGTTCTGGAGGTGCGGGCTTCAAATCTGGGGTCGCCATTTAAGATATTTGCCAGATAAATACCTACCTGATAGGTAATATCCTGCTCTCTTAATCCGAACCCCTCTGCACCTGCATTGATTCCCTGGGGATTATGGCCCTGATCTATAAAAATTCGAATAGCCAAGATAATGCTCCTTTAATATCTATTATTACATCATATTCCGGGATCTGTAATTTGCTACTGAATAGCGTGGATTTTTCCATTGAGATTCTTTGCACAGATTTGCTGTGATAAAAAGGATGGAAGGTCTTGACAGCGGTACTGGAAGGAGTATAATGTGAAATGTGCATATGCACATATTAACGGAGAAATTAACAGCCAAGCAGAGATGGGAGATAAAGGTTATTTGTTCTGTATCAGAGCAAGTTGCTGATATCCGCAGAAAGGAGCTTTCCTTGCCAGGAAATGAGAAATGCAGATTTGTATGTGCAGAATATAAATACAGCTCTATAGAGCCTGCAGCAGAAGGAAAGGAATACACAGAACTTCAGATGGATGAGATGGAGGCATTGAGGTTATGTGACTTTGAAGGGATGGACCAGGAAATGGCAGCCCATAGCATGAATGTATCCAGAGGCACTCTCCAGCGTATTTTGTACTCTGCAAGGCATAAGGTTACCGAAGCCCTAATTGAAAACAAGGGTATAGTTATATCAGGGGGAAACTATAAGGTTTCTACCGGCTGCAGATGCAGCATGAGATGTAAAAAATGCAGAAAAGAGGTCACAGAGAATGAGTGAGACATACGAGACACAAAGCAGCTGCGGAGACAGCTGTTCAAGCTGTCAGGCTACCTGCTCCTCCAGAAAAGGAGAACAGCAGGACTTAAAGGAACCCTTGAATCCATACAGCAAAGTAAAAAAGGTTATCGGAATCGTAAGCGGTAAAGGCGGAGTGGGAAAGTCCTTTGTCACTTCCTATTTAAGTGTACTGCTCAACAGAGAAGGATATAATACCGCAATCCTGGATGCAGATATCACAGGGCCGTCAATTCCGAAAGCCTTTGGTATACACAGCAAAGCCCAGGGGAATGAAATGGGTATATTTCCATCCATCAGTAAGACGGGCGTAAGAGTCATGTCCGTTAATCTGCTGCTTGAGACAGAGGATACACCTGTTATCTGGAGGGGACCGGTTATAGCAGGAACTGTAAAGCAATTCTGGTCAGATGTTATCTGGGATGATGTGGATTATATGTTTGTAGATATGCCACCCGGTACGGGTGATGTTCCCCTGACTGTGTTTCAGTCCCTGCCCGTAGACGGCATTATTATTGTGACTTCTCCTCAGGAACTGGTATCCATGATTGTATCCAAGGCCGTTAACATGGCAGAGGCTATGAACGTTCCGATTCTTGGGTTGGTGGAGAATTACAGTTATCTGGAATGCGGAAATTGCGGAGAAAGAATAAGTGTATTCGGGAAAAGTCATGTGAATGAAACGGCTGAGAAGTTCAAGCTGCCCGTACTTGGAAGAATTCCAATCAATCCTGCTATAGCAGAATCTGTGGATGGAGAAAAAATTGAAGAGTTAAGTGGTGACTGGTTAAAGGATGCCGTAGGTGCTTTAAAGGGTCTTCTGTCAGAACAAAAGAAAGCCGAAAATACCTCTTTTATTCGCTTGGCTGTACCTACAGACGGCAGTAATAACGTTTTTGGTCATTTTGGAAAAGCAAAAGAATTCACGCTCTATGAAATAATAGATGGCAAACTGGCAGGAAAGACCTTGCTGACCTCTGCCGGAGAGGGACACGGACAGTCCATAGAGCTTATGAGAAAAGAGAAGATCAATACGGTTCTTTGTGGCGGTATCGGCATGGAAGCCATGGAAGGTCTCATGAATAACGGGATACTTGTAGTGCCGGGAGCAACAGGTGACGCTGATGTAGCAGCGGCAGCTTATCTGGACGGAAGTTATAAAAGCGGCGATTATGCAGCTGAAAGTCAGTCAGTCTGTTCCTGTAATTCACAAGGACATAAGGAACAGAATGATTGCGGGTGCAATTCCGATGGCTGTAACTGTCAATAAAATATGAAAGGTTATTTCTTATCAAGCAGAGTGCCACGTTTAACGGCATCAGAGCCGAATTTTTCCCGGATGCTGTCAAGGGCTTTATCAAGTTTCTCCTTTTTAACATCTACTTCATAATCAAAGAGGGAAAGCTGGGTATAGTCTTCCTCCTCCTTCAGCTTGCTGGCTCTTACGCCAAGAAGTCTTAAGGGAGCACCTTTCCAGGCTTCCCTTAAGAGTTTACAGGCACTTTGGTATATGGTATCTGTGGTGTTGGCAGGTGAGAGAAGGGTTTCCTGGTGAGAGGAGTTATTAAAGTCACAGTCTCTCATTTCAACAGTGATACAGGCTGCTCGTACATTATCCTTACGAAGCCTGGTCCCGACGGTCTCACTTAAGGAAAGCAGAATTTCTTTGGCACTTTCCATATCCGTGACATCAGCAGCCAGAGTGATACTGTTGCCGTAACCTTTGCTGGCAGCCGGACTGCTTTCTACAGGTCTTGTATCAATCCCCCTGGAATACGCATAAATCAGCTCTCCATGCTTCCTGCCTAAGTGGGCTTTTATGATAGCAGGGTCAGTGGCGGCGATGTCTCCGATGGTCTTAAGCCCAAGGCTTCTCAAGATTCGGGCAGAAGACCGTCCCACGAAGAAAAGTTCATTCAAAGGAAGGGGCCACATTTTCTTTTCGATTTCATGAGGAAACAGGGTATGTATTTTATCCGGTTTTTCAAAATCAGAAGCCATTTTTGCCAGCAGTTTATTGGAGGAGATACCGATATTTACCGTAAAGCTCAGTTCTTCCCTTACTCTTTTGGCGATTTCTTCTGCCAGCGTTAAGGGATCTTTGGCAGCGGGGATTCCGGTCATATCAAGAAAGGCTTCATCAATGGAAAAGGGTTCAATCGCTGGTGTATACTGATTTAATAAATTCTTTAAGGACTTGGAGTACTGTTCGTAAAGGCCGTGGTTTGGGGGTACCAGATAGAGGGAAGGACATTTCTTAAGGGCATGAACCACCGGTTCGCCGGTATTGATTCCGAATGCTTTGGCGGGATGGGATTTGGCAAGAATAACGCCATGCCGTTTTGATAGATCACCGCCGATTGCAGAAGGAATCGTACGGATATCGAAAGTATCCCCTTGCGCCAGCCGGTGCACAGCCTCCCAGCTTAAGAAGGCAGAATTAACGTCTATGTGAAATATAATTTTATCATACATAATGCTCTGCCTTCCTCCGGGAATCTATCAATTGATCGAGCTAAAAGCTAAATAACATAAAGTTTTGAAATATATTAAGGCTTTGGTCTTTTGATAACATTAATCTTGTGGGTATCCCATGAATGTTCTCAACATTAGCTTGTACTATTATAGCACAAACATGTATTCGGGGTAAATACCGGAAAGCGGATTCTGTCTGCGAATCTTTGACAATGAAATAACAATTAAAAAGGAATACCGAAAAATTTATTTTCTTTTTCGGACAAATAGGTTATAATATCTAGAGGTTTTTATTTCAAGTAAACAAACTCACACAAATGGAGGTATGGATATGCTAGTTTCAGCAAAAGAAATGCTTACTAAAGCAAAGGCCGGACATTACGCAGTAGGCCAGTTCAATATTAATAACTTAGAGTGGACAAAGGCAGTTCTTTTAACTGCTCAGGAATTAAATTCACCTGTAATCCTTGGCGTTTCTGAAGGTGCTGGTAAATATATGTGCGGATATAAAACCGTTGCAAGTATGGTATCAGCTATGATAGATGAATTAAAGATCACTGTTCCCGTTGCTCTTCATTTAGATCACGGCAGCTACGAAGGTGCTTTCAAATGTATCGAAGCTGGATTCTCTTCCATCATGTTCGATGGCTCCCACTATCCTATCAATGAGAACATTGAGAAGACAACTGAATTAGTTAAAATCTGTGCTGAGAAAGGACTTTCTCTGGAAGCAGAAGTTGGTTCTATCGGCGGTGAAGAAGACGGCGTTGTTGGTGCTGGTGAAATTGCAGATCCTAACGAGTGTAAATCCATCGCAGACCTTGGTGTAACAATGCTTGCAGCAGGTATCGGTAACATTCATGGAAAATACCCTGAGAACTGGGCTGGTCTTAACTTCGATGCTTTAGATGCTATCCAGCAGTTAACAGGAGATATGCCTTTAGTACTTCACGGTGGTACAGGTATCCCTGAAGATATGATTAAGAAAGCAATCTCTCTTGGTGTTGCTAAGATCAATGTTAATACAGAGTGCCAGCTTACTTTTGCAGCTGCAACACGTAAGTACATTGAAGATGGAAAAGACCTTTCCGGAAAAGGTTTTGATCCTCGTAAGCTTTTAGCTCCCGGTTTTGAAGCAATCAAAGAAACTGTTAAAGAGAAGATGGAACTTTTCGGCTCTGTAAATAAAGCTTAATTTATTGCATTATACCTTTAATAGGTTATAAACATAAAGATGCTTTCGCGTAATATGAATTATTAATAAAAGAGAAGGTGCCGCAGTATTATAATAAATACTGCGGCACCTTCTTTCCTTCTGTTTGGGTAACTGGTATTTTTTTGTGTATATTTTATAACCATTTTATTTCCCCTGAATCTTTACCAATCTCAATAACCTGGATTGGAATAAAGTTCTGTTTCTCCCGGAGGATACTTTCATCATAAAAATTAATGCAACATTATTAATGTCAGCTTTCATCGGATTACAAGAACAGATGCAACATTAATGAAACGATTAAGCACTATTATTAGAGATAAATGCACAAAATATTGACAGGATAAATAGAATAACCTATAATAGCACCAGTCAACAAAATGCATTGCAACTTATTTTGAAATTAAGTAAAATAATGAAAGAAAAATGGCAACAGTGAAAGGAGACAAGAAAGTGGGATATTTAGAGAAATATAAGCAGTGGACAACAGATGAGTACTTTGATGCGGAAACCAGAAATGAGCTCTTGGCCCTTGAAGGTAATGACGGTGAAATCAAAGACCGTTTCTATAAAGACCTTGAATTTGGTACAGGAGGACTTCGCGGAGTATTAGGCGCTGGAAGCAACCGTATGAATCTCTATACTGTAAGAAAAGCAACACAGGGTCTTGCCAACTTTATCATAAAGCAGGGTGGACAAGAGAAGGGAGTTGCCATTGCTTACGATTCCAGAAGAATGTCTCCGGAATTCGCAGCAGATGCGGCACTTTGCCTTAATGCAAACGGTATAAAGTCATATGTATTTGAATCCTTAAGACCTACACCGGAACTTTCCTTTGCTCTCAGAGAATTAGGCTGTATCTCAGGTATTGTAATAACTGCCAGCCATAACCCGCCGGAATACAACGGTTATAAGGTGTATTGGGAGGATGGCGCGCAGATAACTTATCCCAAAGATGTAGAAATAATCAGTGAAGTAAATGCCATCACAGACTATTCTGCGGTTAAGACCATGGATTTAGAGACTGCAAAGGAAAAAGGCCTCTATCATACCATAGGTACAGAGATTGATGACAGATATATGGAAGAGCTTAAGAAATTAGTGGTAAATCCTATTGCTGAAGCGTGCAAGGATATGAAAATCGTATACACACCTCTTCATGGTACCGGTAACCTTCCTGTAAGACGAATATTAAAGGAACTTGGGTTTACCAAGGTATACGTAGTACCAGAGCAGGAACTGCCCGATGGTAATTTCTCCACGGTAGGATATCCTAATCCTGAAGACCCCAAGGTATTTACCCTTGCAAAGAAACTGGCAGACGAAGTGGGTGCGGATATTATCCTTGCGACAGATCCTGATGCTGACAGACTTGGTGTTCAGGTAAGAGGAACCGATGGAGAATTCGTACTGCTTACCGGAAATATGTCAGGTGCCCTCATTGCAGAGTATGTATTTTCACAGAAGGCTGCCCATAATACACTTCCTGCAAATGCAGCCCTTATTAAGACAATCGTTACCGGTAATATGGCTGACAGAATTGCTGCCCACTACCATGCTGAATTAATCGAAGTACTTACCGGTTTTAAATATATCGGAGAACAGATTAAATTGTTTGAAGAGACCGGCTCCAATGAGTATGTATTTGGCTTTGAAGAAAGCTATGGCTGTCTGATTGGTACGCATTCCAGAGATAAGGATGCTGTTGTAGCGGTTATGACTTTATGTGAAGCAGCGGCTTATTATAAATCCCAGGGCATCACTCTTTATGAGCAGATGAACCGTGTATTCGAGAAATACGGATACTTTAAAGAGGATCTTGTTTCCGTAACCTTAAAGGGTATCGAGGGCATGGAAAAGATTAAAGAAATCATGGGTAATTACCGTAAGAATCCGGTGAAAGAAGCTGGCGGATTAAAGGTATTAAAGTTCAGGGATTATGAGAAGGATACGATAACAGATCTGACAACAGGTGCTGTAACACCTACAGGGCTGCCCAAATCAGATGTACTGTATTTTGATCTGGAGGAGGATGCCTGGTGCGCAGTTAGACCTTCCGGTACAGAACCTAAGATTAAATTTTATTTTGGCGTAAAGGGGACCAGTCTTTCAGATGCGGCTGAAAAGCTTGATAAACTGGTGCATGATGCTGCATTTGCAGTGGGATGAGGATATAGATTTAGGGAATAGAACGTTGTGAAGTAATGTGCTAATTGGTGGTTTTTTTAACAAGGGGACGGCAAACCGCACAAAGCAGAAAAACTCATGCTTCAATTCCAAGGTATAAGAAGTCCTAATTCTCTGGATAGTTTGTGCTGGGCATAATATAAAACCGATAACTCGCTACGCTCAGACAATCGGTTTTATATTATAGCACAAAATAGCCAGAGAAAGGACTTCTAATACCTTTCCATAGGCGCATTCGTTCTTCTGCTTTGTGCGATTTGCCTGAAATCATGTGGAAAAAGTTTTGGCACTTGGATCATGGCATTGATTGCTATAAACTAGGAATTAACTGTAAAAAAATAATAAGTAATAAAAAGTAATAAGTAATAAAAAATATAAGTAATAAAAAATATAAGTAATAAAAAATATAAGTAATAAAAACAAATAAGTAATAAATAATAATTATAACAAACAAATAATAAGAAGTAACAATTAAAGCAATCTCCTTTTCCATAATTATAAGAAAAGAGGGATTGCTTTATTGTTATATAAGTTAATGTGTAGTTTAGTCTAAAGAACTGAATAAATATGTCATAGTTGAAAGAACTGAATAGATACTGTATTACTGCAAATATATAAGTAAAATTCGATAATCCGTTAGTAAGAATTCTTCTGAGTTGATAGTTTATACCTTAGGATAACAAATATCAGCTAATCATATCTTTACAGTTTCTGTCCGCAGTTTCCGCAGAAGTTGGCACCGGTGGTTTTCGCTCCGCAGTTAGGACAGAAGTTAGGTTTTGTGCCGTTACTGGAGCCTGAGGTCTTGGTCGTCTGGTTGTTCATTTGTTCAAACACCTGATTTGCTATATTGAGACCCATCATCATACCGGCCATATCGGAAGCCAAGCCACTGCTTTTGTTGTTTCCGGAGAACATGCCGTCTGTTACTTTAACCTGCTGATAGCGGTTAATATCGCCAATCATATTATAGGAGGCATTCTTATTAATCATTGCCTGTATTTCTTCCGGATAGGTAAAGCTCATTATCTGAAAGCCCGATACGGTAAGACCGGTGTCAAAGAGCTGCATATCCAGATCGGTTTTGATGCCGGCTGCAATATCGAAGGAATTGCTTTGCAGATTGAACATGTCTTTCCCTTCTTTTGCAATCCATTTCATCAGGAGCTGGTCTAAGAGGGCGGTTATACGAAGCTTTACATCCTCTACCAGATAACTTTCCCTTATGCCTGCAACCTTATCGATAAGCTTCACGTAATCCTTTACGCGGAACTGGAAGGTTCCGTTGGCACGTACTGGCATACCACCGGGCAGGGAGGGAGCTGGTATATTGATTGCATTTTTTGTTCCCCATTTAACAGTGAACTCCTTGGTATTTATAAAGAGGACCTCGGCCCTCATACCGCTGTTGAAACCGAATTTAAAGCCGCTTAAGGTTGACAGGAAAGGAATGATCTGAGACTCGATGTCATAATCACCTTCATCCTTAAAGATACCCTCCACTTTGCCATTAAAGAGGAATATGGCATCCTGACCCGGGCGGATTATAAGTTTACTGCCTTTTTTGATTTCCCGGTTACTCCATTTCCAAAATATCATATCCTCTCTGAATTCTTCCCATTCCACTACATTGGATAATTGTTCTTTAAAGAAACCCATTAGTTGTCATCCTTTCTTGTTATGAAGTATTGATATGTTATTAGAAGCTTCTTCCGCCGCCGCTGTGCGAGTGTCCGCCGCTGGATACACCGCCGCCACCGCTGCTCCGGCCACCGCTATTGTTATCGTTTGTTGGTTTTTTCACTCTTGTAGTTGTTGTACGAAGATAATCGTCACGGTGATCTGTCAGACCGGAGCGGCCTTCATCCAGATAGGTTCGGCCCTGAGCTGTCATTCTGCCGCCGGAATTCGCCGCCATGACCCCAACGGAAATTCCGCCGATAACAAGAGCAATCACTAATTGTACGACTGTGTTATAGAGTGGATTCTCTTCTTTTTCTCCGTAATAATTACTTGGTCCGTTATAGCTGGATTCACCGTAATTTCCGGAACCGGTGCTGCCGTTGGAATTGGTATTGCCCGAAGCCGGAGTCTCTTTGACGCCTTTGCTTTCATTCATGTAATATGCTGATTGCTTAGCAAATTCCAGAAAGGCATCTCTATATTCACCATTCTTTAATATTTTTGTGATATCGTCGAGCATGTATTCTATGCGGTCGTTGTTAACATAATATTCTGCCTGACCGTAACCCTGTATTTCCACCCAGCGATTGTTCTCCTCCATGTTGACAAGGAGCATTACGGTATCGCCGTATTCTTTGTCATAACCAAATTTCATCTCATCATAGAAATCCTCCATGTAGTTTTGGGCAGTTTTTCCGTCTAGAGTCGAGGTGGTTATCATTATAATATCTGCCTTGGCTTCTTCACTGTACTCCAGGCAGGCAGCTTTTAAGGAATCGGCTTCTTTCTCTGTAAAGAGACCATAATTGTCAAACAAGTATTGCTTCTTGTTTTCTGTTCCGGACTCAGCTTGTGCATCCGTCACTGTCTCAGCAGCGGCTGATTCTTCTTCTGAGGCTGCCGATGCTTTGGTGGTCTTATCTGCTGAAGCCATAACCGTCATAGGGCTTAGCAAGGTAACAGTAAGTAAGGCTATGAAGAGAAGCAGCAGTCCTTTTACAAAAGGCAATCGAAAAATATTATTTCCTATCATAGCAGAGGACCTCCTGTCAGTAGTGCTATAAGCTTGATAATAGCAAAGGAAGCCGCACTGATACCGGCAAACCAGCCGGCAATTTTGGCAGCACTTAAAGGAGGTTTGCCTACAATCTTACCCGTCTGTCCATTCATCGCAAAAGTATGCTCTGACTTTTTATAATCATAACATACCATCCAGACGGGGAAAAGGGCGTATTCGGCATTCTGCGTATGGATACGGATATCCTTGTTATTATACGTGGTGGAAGAATAACCGCTTATTGTCTGTCTAAGGTAACTGTCCACATAATCCTGAACCCTGGATTCTACCCGGGGAAACATCTCACCGGCATCATAGTTATATTTTTCTGCCAGATACCCTGCAAGATATGGCATGTTAAAGGACTTTAGATCCTTATAATGATAAGGTTCCAGCTTATCCATCATCTTGTCATTCATTTTCTCAGAGGCATCGGTGGGAACCTTGAGATAATTAAGGTTCACTTTACGGTATACACGGTAATAGTCTGTTTCCGTATAAATATAATCGCCGCGGGTATAAGTTCTGACTTTGGTACAGGTAGCATCAGCAGTACCGATTCCATTCAGATCATAGAGCCAGAAAGGGACATAGATACCGGTAATACTCTTGATTCTGTCCGCTGTCATAAAGCCGCTTGGGGTTAACAACCCTTTTTTGCACCATTTCTTAAAAGCTGCCTGTGCCTCTTCTTTGTTAATGGCAAAGGGTATAACCAGAGAGGGAGCGAAACTACCTGAAAGGCGGTCTGAGAGAACTACTCCCGCACCGCAGAAACTGCAGGTGGTGGCTGTGGTATCCTGATCGGTTATCAGTACAGCTCCGCAGTTATTGCAATGATATTCATGTACCTCTGCTCCGTGGTCAAAAGCCTCTTTGTAAGAAGCAGACTCCTGATGTGTATGTTTATGGTCCCTGGCGTTCTTGTCGCCGGACATTTCCTCAATGTTCATGTTGGTGCCGCAGCTCTCACAATGCAGCTTTCCTATAGTGCTGTCAAAGGCCATATCAGCACCGCAGCTCGGGCACTTATATTGCACAACCATATGATACCTCCCAATTGGATCATCTAACTAATTATATTACAAATAATCTTTGCTGCCAATCCTTCTGTCCTAATTTCATCGGAAGATACCATAGAAATAATTTCTGAAAAAGGTAATACATAGAAGGGAAGGAGCAGACTAATATCATATAATTAGTTCCCTTACGCGAAAACAGCGGCTTAAAGCCGCTATTTTCATTTGTTTTAAGAATAAGTTTAAACTTTTTATAAGGCAGTTCTGCAAGGGTTTATTCCTGCGATGTGCCTGTGTTTAACTGATTTGTGGCAGTACCTCATCTCCAAACAGTACAGTGAGTTGGGTATTTGGGCTGTGATAAACTTCAGTCCCGGATACGACAGTGAATAAATTCTTCTATTTGTTAAGGCTTGCTTTTAATGCTGCTAACTCATCTTCAACAGCTGCATTTTCACTATACTTCTTCGTAAGATCTTTAATTGAGGCATCAGGGCCGCTGTGGTTAAGCTCAGCCATGGCATTTGCCTTATCCAGTGCTTTGTCAGCCATCTCTTCGTATCTGGAGAAGCTTGCGATGGAATCGTTAGCGGAAGATACAGAGGAGGTCATCTTATTAATACGCTCCTGCGTCTTTGCAACGGCAAGTTTTCCTTTGATCATTTCTTTTCTGGATTCCAGTTCATTGATATCAGAAACCAGCTTATCATGCATTTCCCTCATATGATTCGCATTGGTATTTGCCAGATTAAAGGATTCCTGCAAGCCGTTTAATTTAGAAGTAAGTGAAGCCTTCTGCTCCAGAAACTTTCTTGCATCCTCTTCGTTTTCTGCTTCCAGAGCCTTCACTGCATAGGACTGCATTCTTGTGATTTCTTCCTTGCATTCATCCAAAGTTCTTTTTGCTCTTTGCTCCTCTGCCATTATAGCTGCTGTTTCAGCTTTTACCTTATTTAAATCGCTGTTTAAATTTCTTAAACACTGGTCTATCATCTTCTCAGGATCTTCTGCTTTGTCCAGAAGTGCATTTATATTACTGGACATAATATCTCTGAATCTTGTTAAAATACCCATTATAAACCCTCCGTTCAGTTGGTTTCCATTTATTGTTTGCATCATCAGTTTAGCGTTTTCTGCGCTTTTAGTCAAGTTAAAATATGGTTAAAAACCTAACGGAAACATTAGAAACATTAAAAAAACCAATGTTTGGATGAAATGAGCGTTGACAGGTTACCTTCGGTGTTGTACATTATTTATGTAATATTAATGCAAAATTAATGGAAGACATATGATTGCTTTATGGTGCATTTATATTCATATATGAAAAGCAATGCAAGAATATGAGACAAAGAGCACATTATGAATTGAGTCAAGCTATAGTATGAAAAAATGCATAGTATAAAATTAAGATAGAGTTTTCAGTACTATATCAGGAATGTCTGTCCCGGACCAGATTTTCGAAAGAGGTTTTGCGGGAGACAAAAAGCATTTTCAACTACTGCTTCAGGTAAAACAATCAAAGCTTTGTTATTTACGAAAGGGGTTATTATGAATTTAAAACAGATTGCAGATAGAGGAATCATTGATTTCGGTAATTTATACCGTATTGGAAAAGTAATGAGAAAAGCCCAGGCAGGAGAGAATATAGCAATAGGAATGATAGGAGGCTCCATCACCCAGGGTTCCCTTTCCAGTAGCCCAAAGACCTGTTACGCCTATTTGGTATATGAGTGGTGGGTAAATAAATTCAGCAACAGCAACATTCAGTATGTAAATGGAGGTATCGGCGGAACTACTTCACAATTTGGAGTGGCAAGAGTAGAGGAAGATCTGCTGTGCCATAGACCGGATTTTGTCATTACGGAATTCAGTGTAAATGATACGAACAATCTTTTCTTTCAGGAGACTTATGAGGGATTGGTCAGAAGAATATTGACCTATGAAAACGAACCAGGGCTACTGATTCTTAATAATGTATGTTATAATGATGGGACCAATGCCCAGGAGGTCCATAATGAGGTTGGTGCTTACTATAAGCTGCCCATGGTGAGTATTAAGAACAGTGTGTATAAAGAAATCGAAGAAGGCAGGCTGTCAGGGCCTGATATTACACCGGATGATCTGCATCCCAATGATAAAGGACACAGGCTGGTAGCCGACGTTGTGATTAATATGCTGGAGGAAATCTATAAGAAGGTTATTTATGAGGGTACAGAAAAGGGATATTTCTTACCGGAGAAACCGCTGACCGCCAATCGTTATATGGACTCCCTTCGTATTAACAACAAAAACGCAGAGCCAGTATCCAAAGGATTTGTAAAAGATACTACGGTACAGGAGAATATTACTGAATTTTTCAGGAATGGTTTTTCTGCTGAAAAAGTAAATGACACTATTCATTTTGAGGTAGAAGGCAGGAATATTGCCGTTCAGTATAGAAAAACTGTAAAAAGAACAGCGCCTGTTGCTGTAGCTATCGTTGACGGTAAGAAAGATAGCCCGGTTATATTAGATGCTAATTTTGAAGAGGATTGGGGTGATTGCCTGTATCTTCAAAATCTGCTGACAGGCGGGGAAAAGAAGAAACATACAGTAGATATTACGGTTACAGAGGCTGATGAGACAAGCAAGCTGGATTTTTACCTGGTATCTGTAATTGTATCTGACAGGTAATTTCGTCAATACAACATCTGAAAGCGGATGGGGCATGAAATGGGAGTTGGTATGAAGCAGATGAATAAGTATGTTTACCAGGAGGTAACAAGTTGAGAAAGATAACAATACAGGATGTGGCAAAGGAACTTAACCTGTCCCGTAACACTGTTGCGAAAGCACTGAATAACAGTGACACGGTAGCATATGAAACCAGGTATGTAGTAATTAAGAAAGCTTATGAAATGGGGTATTCAAAGCTTTCTCCCACTGTTCTAAACGAATTCAAGATAAAGGACAGACTTGAGAGGGTCAGGACAGTAGTTGTATTTGCAAGAAGAGAATTATCAACCTTCTGGAACCGGATCATAATGGGAATCTCAGATGAATTGAACAAAAATAACTGCAAACTGCAGTTGAATTTTATCAGTGAAGAAGATGAGGCAAATTATATAGCACCTCTTGACATGGATACAGAGATGAGTGGTATCATTATCTTGAATGTCTTTAACAAAGGGTTCTTGGAATTAATACTGAAAAGAGATGTGCCGGTGGTATTCTTAGACGGGCCCAGCAATGTTCATGAAATAACCTCAATGGGTGATGTTGTATTATTTGAGGGGTATCATTCTACCAGAAGCATAACGGAGCACTTGCTAAGCCAGGGAAACAGGCGGATTGCTTTTATTGGAGACATTACGTATTGCAAAACCATTAAGGACCGTTACGAGGGTTATCTTGCGGCCCTTTCAGGTTATGGAATCGAACCCGAAGATCAGTTTGTAATTAACCGGCACGTGGAACACAAGTATTACAAACAGGAAGAAGTCAGCGTTGAACTTGGAAAATTAAAAGAATTGCCCGAAGCTATTGTATGTGCCAATGATGACATTGCCAAAGATGTCATGCTCTGCCTCAAGAGAAAAGGGGTAAAAGTGCCACAGGAAGTAGCGGTAACCGGTTTTGATGACAAGGAAGAGGTTGAGCTCTTATCGCCGTCCCTTACATCTGTTCATATCGGAAATCAAAGGATGGGGAGAAGACTGGTACAGCAATTGATCTGGAGAATCGATAATATGGATTTGCCGAAGGAAATATTAACGGTGAATACGGAAATCGTAATCAGAGAATCTTCCATCAGAAAAGGTAATTCCTAAAGAAGAACTCTTTCTTCTTTGTCAGTAATAAACAATGAATAAAGACAGAATGATTCCAAATACTTAAGTTAATTGAGACATTGACAGAACATCAATTAAGTCCTGAAGAATTGGAATCATTTTTATGCCGTTTTTTTCGCAAATACTTGCATTTGGTAGAGAATTATAGTACATTTTTACTTAGTGCCGTAGAAGCGGTTTCTTATAAACGGGGTGATGCCCTGCATGATGTGAAGGATAGAATATATGTGGATAGCAGACGGTTGGAAAGATTATGAAGTTATAGATACATCAAACGGTGAGAAATTGGAGCGTTGGGGGGAGTATGTCCTTGTACGTCCGGATCCTCAGGTTTTGTGGAATACAGAGAAAAAAGCGGCAGGCTGGAAGAAACCCAATGCCCATTACCACCGAAGCAGCAAAGGTGGCGGTGAGTGGGAGTTCTTTGATCTGCCAAAGGAATGGAAGATTCATTACAAAGATATGGTTTTCCATCTGCAGCCCTTTAATTTTAAGCATACAGGCTTGTTTCCGGAACAGGCTACCAATTGGGACTGGTTTGGTGACCTTATAAGAAAAGAAAAAGCAAAACATCCGGAGAAGGAGATTAGAGTTCTTAATCTTTTTGCTTATACGGGCGGCGCTACCATTGCAGCAGCCAAAGCAGGCGCCAGTGTAACTCACGTGGATGCGTCAAAGGGTATGGTCACCTGGGCGAAAGAGAATGCTGCCTTATCGGGGCTTTCTGATGCACCCATCCGTTATATTGTTGATGACTGCGGGAAGTATGTAGAACGTGAAATCAGAAGAGGGAATTTTTATGATGCCGTAATCATGGACCCGCCTTCTTATGGAAGAGGACCAAAAGGCGAGATTTGGAAGATTGAAGAAAGCATTCACCCTTTTGTTAAATTGTGTACAGGAGTGTTAAATAAGAATCCACTGTTTTTCCTGATAAATTCGTATACAACCGGACTACAGCCTGCGGTGCTTGCCTATATGCTGGGAATCGAACTTCAAAGTAAGTTCGGAGGGAAAATTGAAGCAGAGGAAATCGGATTGCCTGTAACCTCCAATAAATTGGTACTTCCCTGCGGAGCCTCGGGGCGCTGGAGCAATGTATAAGCAGTAATGCTGATAGATGAGAGGATAGGATGAGATGAGAAGAAGAACCGCAGTAGTAATATGCAGTTTCATTATCATAGCAAATATTTTGGGATTTGTGCTCATTAACAGATTTCCTTCTTATAATTTAAGATCTGCTGAAAATGGAGTGTTATCACTGACAGACTGGGATACTTCCGAGAGAGGACTTTTAACCGCCGGAGGTATCTGGAAATTGGGGGAACTTATAACTCCAAACAAAAAGGAAGATACATTTATACAATATAAGCATCTGAAAAGATATGTTAAGGTACCGGATGATTGGAGGGATTATGAGGAATATACAAGTAATCCCTTTCTTTCGGTACCTTTCGTTTAGTAGCGGAACTTCCTGAGGGCGGAAGTTATGGAATACTGAGCAATAGCATTCAATATAGCGCGGATGTATATTTGAATGGAATCAGGGTTTTAATAAGGTTTAAATACAATTTGCTGGATTATTACGGGAGATTCTATGAGAGTGTTATTGGTAGATGATGAAGAACTGGCTTTGGATGTTTTGCAAAGATTATTAATGCAGATAGATGGAATTGAAGTAGTTGGCAAATATACAAATCCCTTTAAGGCATTAGAAGCGTTATCGGTAATAGAGGCAGATGCTGTTTTCCTGGATCTTGAGATGGGAGGGTTGCATGGACTTCAATTTGCCCATGAACTGCTCCAGAAAAAACAGCAGCCGGCGATTATATTTGTAACAGCGTATGCTCAATATGCGGTAGATGCTTTTGAAGTGGATGCCTTAGACTATTTATTAAAGCCGGTTACCCTGGAACGGTTGAAAAAAGCTGTCCAGAAATTAGAAGCCAGCCTGAAAATGAAAGAAATAAAGAGGATTCGTATAGAAGAACAAACTACTGACATATACATACACTCTTTGGGAACATTTCAGATTCAGACCAGAGATGGAGATACCGCAGTACGCTGGCGTACAAAGAAGGTAAAAGAAATGTTCTGTTTTCTCTGGCTGAACAATGAGCAGCCAGTCTATAAACATCGTCTTCTGGAGGAACTCTGGCCGGAAGTTGCACCTGATAAAGGAGCAGCGCTTTTGCATACTACGGTCTATCAATTAAGAAAGACCTTGAAGGAGATGGGATTTGAGGAGGGAATACAATATATAAATGATCATTATGTATTGACATTGCCCTTTAAAAGCGATCTGGAAGAATTAAAGAACCTGCTTGAAAAAACGGCTCCCACCACCGAGGATATAAAACGTCTTTTAGCCATATACGAAGGTGATCTGTTTGAACAGGATGAGTATAATTGGTGTATTTATGAACAGCAGAATTTAAGAAATGCTTATTTGGATTGCCTTCAAAGATACACGAATAATAATATCGAAAGATCCCAGAATGTCATTATTGAAAAATGTTTACTCAAATTAGTGCAGATGGATGCTTATAATGAAAGGTTTGTTATTTTATTAATTAATTACTATGGCGGTATCGGTAATACCAAAGGATTAATTGAGGCATATGAGTATTATAGCAGAACTGTCCGGGAGGAACTGGGGATAATTCCGTCGCGGCAAGTAATAGAAAATTATCAGCACTATATAAAAAGAGGATAAATAACTCCATATGATTTGGTTGAGAGAGAAGTACCTTCAACCTTTAAAAAGAGCAGGATATGTACATAAACATATCTTTGCTCTTTTTTTGTGAAAGAGTCTATCGTTTAAGGGGTTCCTATTTTCCTGAGCAACTTTTTTTATTGGAAATAGTAATAGTATAGATTACTATTACTATTTGTTTAGAATTTGTTCAGAATGAAAAGATATAATAATTTTACATAAGATGGAGATTATAACACTTTTAACATATTTCATAGGAGGGATAAGAAAGGAAGCGTCAGTTACATAAGGGAATAATCTATAAAGAAAAAGTAGGTGGTCCAAAGAATTTAATATTCCACTAAACTCAAAACATAAAGAAATAAGGAGGAATTGAATGAAGAATATGTTTGAGAAAATCAAGAAAATACTGGTTGTAATTTTGATTTTAAGTCTTATATCCAATATACCGCTTCAGGGATTTGGGTTAGGTAACGTAAAGGCAGAACATAATCCGGATCTGGGAAATATATTTACTCAGGTAGTAATGACCAAGACTGCCAATCCGGAGGATCTGCTGCCTCTGGATAAACCGTTGGAAATAACGGAGAGTACTGAAGTTGGATTAATGTTTTACTGGAAAATCCCTGATGAGAAGGAATTGCTGAGCGGCGATTATGCACAGGTCAAGATTCCGGAGGTATTTAAGCCTATTGCAACTGCATCAGGAAATTTAATTGCCTCAGACAACAGTACCGTAATAGGTACCTTCCTCTTTGATAAGGATACGGGATATCTAAAACTGCAATTTAACGAAGTTTTGCAGGATGGCGGAGATTATGAGGAAGAAAGAAGCGGAACCGTAGGAATCATGCTTAAGTTTGATCTTACGAAATTTGAAGAAGATACTACTCAGCTGGTTCAGTTTGAGTTTATGGAGAGTTTGAATTTCAGTTTGACCGTTAAGCCGGCGGGCGGGACCGATCTTATAACAAAAACAGAAACCCATGAAGCGCTTAATGCCAAGGAAGTAACCTGGACGGTTGATTTAAACACCTCCCTTGAGGATATTGACAATGCAATATTTAAGGATACCATACCGGCGGGGCTTCAGCTGGTACCGGATAGTGTTAAAATGTACCCCCTTTCTGTAGGATATTATGGGGACTTGACGCCTGGTGCAGAAAGTCCTGTGACACCGGTAATCGAAGAAAATGGATTTTCTGTGCCCCTGGGGCAAATAAAAGGGAAAGCGTACCGTATAGTATACAAAACCAAAATTACCAGTTATGCACAGACCTCCTATACAAATAATGCGGTATTATATAACGGTGAGACAGAACTTGACAGTGCTTCTAAAACCATCAATGCGTTTGTTCGCAGTGCCATGGTTGAGAAATTTGGAACAGTCAGCGGAACGGATGCCAAGACAGTACATTGGGAAATTAATGTAAACAAAGCGGAATCCATTGTTACGGGAGCAGCTATTCAGGAAGTAATATCTGATAACCAGACAATAAAGAATAATACCATTAAGGTATATAAACTTGTAAAAAGCGGAAGCAGCTGGAGCCAGGGGACAGAGGTGACACCAGATATCAAGTCCCTTAATACCCTTGATGAGGATGGTAATCTGCAGTTTCCGATTACCTTAGGTGACTTAAAGGAAGGTGCCTATCGAATTGTTTACGACGCTTCCGTAATTTATGGTGAGAACTATTATTGGGAAGATAATAATGCAACGGTTCAGGCCAAGAACAAAGCAATACTGACTGACAGCGGGGTGTTTGCCGGAGAATCAGAAACCTCTGTAAATATAAACAGAAGTGAGCTGTTGACGAAAACAGCAGCAGCAACAGTTAATTACTCTGTTAAGCAGATTAAGTGGACTATCGTAGCAAATGCTGCGAATCATCCTATTAAAGGCGCTGTAATACACGACCAGCTGCCGGCCGGATTAACTTTGGTTGCCGGAAGTTTAAGTGTAAAGGATTCAAAAGGAGCAACACCTGCCTTCACTTATAATGCCGATGAAGACGGTAAGTTCACCATTAGCCTTGGAGATATTACATCTTCCTATTCCATAACCTATACAACAACAGTTGAGAAAGAGTATTATGGTAAAACTTTTCATAACAAAGCCTGGCTGAGTGGTGTTGGAACCGGAGTAGGACCCGGAACGACGGAGGAATTGTCTAAGGATGTTTCTATAGCTCCAACTATTGCAAATTCATACATAAAAGGAACCTTAGGAAGTAAAACCTATGACAGCATAACCTATGACGGTATCAATTATGATGCCAAAACCATGAGCTGGCAGATTACGGTGAAACCTGTAAAGAGAAATGTTACAGAATTGACCATATCAGATACTTTCCCCAAAAATGGAATGGTATTTCTTAAAGATACCCTGAGATTGCAAAGAGGTACTGCTACGACACCTCTGGTCGAAGGAACAGATTATACCATAGAGCCAGCAACCGGTCCGGATGAGGTGACTGGTTATCAATATGGATTTGTTCTGAAATTAAAAGGAGCTGCCTGGTCAGGGGCAGATTATTATATATATTATAAGACCACCTTTGATCAGAATACGCCGAACATTATTATCAATACAGATAAAACCTATGAAAACCAGGCAGTATTTTCCGGAAAAGCCGAAGAAGAAACCATAGATGGTGTATACACTGCTTCTTACGGATTGTCTGATACAGCCTTTAATAATGGTAAAAAAGAAGGAACTCTCGACAGACAGAAAAGGGAAATAGGCTGGAAGATATATACCAACTATCTCTCCGTTGATAAAGGCAGTAACATTGTTATTGAGGATACCTATGACAGCGGACAGCACCTTCTCGAAGACTCTTTTATAGTAACAAAGTATAAATTGGATGCTTCGGGAAATACCGTAAAGGATGGTATTGCCCTGATTAAAGATACCGACTATACTCTGGAACCTTATGAGAATGGACTGGGTTTTAAGGTTACTATAACAAAGAATCCTCAAGATCCTTATGTTATTGAGTATAAAACGAAGATTGACGGACTTTCAAAAGCAAACTACAACAATAAGGCTACTGTAATAAAAGGCGCCTCATCTGCATCTTATGAAGCAAAGGTTTCATATCCTGATTATAATAATTTTGTTGAGAAAGCAGCAACAGATGTAGATTCTAATATGAAGGTATACCCGGATGATGAAATCAATTGGAAAGTGGCATTGAATAAGAGTCTTTCGGAAGTGCAGAATGCAATCTTCACTGATGTGATAAGCAGTGGCCATGTATACTTAAATGACAGCCTTAAAGTATATAAGATTACGAATATAAATACCGGAACGAGAGAAATTGTCGATCCTGCCTCCGGTGAATATACCTTAATCAGTGTTGCAGGCAGCAATGCAGGAGAATGGAACTTAACGGTTATCTTTAGCAGTACGATAACCTCCAAATATGAGATAGAATATAAGACGGTGGTAACCGCTAAAACCGGAGTAATCAAAAATTCTGCGAAACTGACAGGAACTGGAGTATCAAAGACCAGCAGTGCCAATAATGGTTCCGGCTTTTCAGTTACTCAAACAGCCTTTGGTACAGGTGGAGGTACCACCAATAAAGGAAAAATAACCATTAATAAAAGGGATAAGGATACGGGAGCTCTCATAACCTCCTCAAATGCTGAATTTGAGCTTTATTATTACCTGAATGGTACAAAGACGGTTATCAGCGGCAGCAGCCAGCAGACGACAAACGGCATCCTTGTTTATCAGGGACTATCCTACAGAACCTATTATTTAAGAGAACTGACACCCCCCGGAGGTTATTATTCAAACAATACAGAATATGAAATAACGGTTAACTCCACAAATAAAAGCGTAGTAAAAGACATTATTAATGAGGCCAAAAAGGGTATCAAGGTAGTCAAGGTAGATTTGGACCAAAGCAGCAAGAAACTGGTAGGAGCCAAATTCAAACTTGTAAAAATTGAGTCTGACAGTACAGAAACTGTTATAGATGAAAAAGCAACCAATACAAATGGAGAGCTGTTGTTTAACGGGCTGGAGTATGGAAATTACAAGTTAATAGAAACAGCGGCACCAAACGGTTATCAGCTGCCCCTGGAGGTGGAATCTGAAGTTATTGAAATCCAATCTGAAACTGTGAATCCTTTGGTCTTTACAATCAGGAACGAAAGCAAGAAGTCCTTAAAGGTAATAAAAGAGGATAAGGATACGGACTCAAAGAAATTATCCGGAGCTGTATTCAAGCTTTATGATTCTGGGAATCAGCAGATTGGTGATACCTACTCCAGTGACAGCAATGGAATAGTGGTGATTTTCGGACTTATAAACGGTATCTACAAATTGGTAGAAATAACGGCACCGGAGGGTTATCAGCTGCCCCCGGATACAGAAACTACAATAGTAATTGACGCTGCAGTTGATCAATCCTCTGATGGCAGCTTAGATAATATCATAACCAAGGTTATTAAAAACGAGAGTAAAAAGTCATTAAAAATAGTTAAAGAAGATAAAGAAAATAGTTCTAAGAAATTATTCGGAGCTGTATTCAAGCTCTATGATTCTGCGAACCAGCAAATTGGCGATACCTACTCCAGTGACAGCAATGGAATAGTATCGATTCCCGGTCTGGTAAATGGCACTTACAAGTTAGTAGAAATAACTGCGCCGGAGGGCTATCAGCTGCCCCAGAATACAGAGACTGCAATCATAATAAATGCAGCAGAAGATTTATCTTCCGATGACAGCCTGGACAATATAATAACCAAAGTTATCAAAAATGCATCTCTAAAGACAATTAAAATTATCAAAGTTGATTCGGAGGAACCTGACAAGACACTTCAAGGGGCAGAATTCAAACTTTATGATGCAGATAATGTACTTATAGGTACGTATACGACAGACAGCAAGGGTGAGATTATAATATCAGGACTGAAGGTCGGCAGCTACAGACTGGTAGAAACCAAAGCACCGGAAGGTTATAAACTCCCGGACAATCCGGTTACCTTCATTGAGATAACCCATGATACAGATTACGACACGATACTGCCTTCCATTGGTAATGAAGTCTACCGTTCCATTAAGGTTATCAAGGTTGATGCAGAAGAGGAAGGAATTGTACTAAAAAATGCGGAATTTGAGTTATGGAAAGACGGTAAAAAGGTAGCGGATAACATTAAGACGGATGACAATGGGATTGCGGTCATTCCCAATTTGCTGCTTGGTGATTATAAACTGATAGAGATCAAGGCACCAGAAGGGTATATAACACCAACTGCCAATGAAACGGATATAGAGATAAAGGTTGGTTCGCCTTTGCAGATAACAGTAACGGTAGAAAATGATATCCTCAGAACGTTGATTATTCGCAAGCTGGACAGAAGTGATAAGACAAAATTATTGGAAGGAGCAGAGTTCACAGTAACAGCTCCGGATGGTACCATAGAAATCCTTAAGACCGGAAATGATGGAACAGCAGTTCTTACGGGGCTTAAGTTCGGAGAGTATCTGGTGAAGGAAACGAAAGCTCCTCAGGGGTATATATTGGATACCAGGACAAATACAGTAAGAATAGACAATACCAGTATTGTATTTACAATTGAGGTGGAAAACCAGCTATACATACCCGATATTATTATAACGCCCGGACAGCCAGGCACACCAACGCCAACACCGACGCCAATCCCTACACCGACACCGAGTGTGACACCGGTGCCTACCAAGACGCCGACGCCTACGGTTAATCCCGAGCCAACACCAACCAAGGAGCCAATTATTGAGCTTACGCCGGAAAACACACCAAAAGGTGGAAAGATACCAGTACCTGATGGTGGTAAACCTTCTATAACAAAGAAACCTGACAACGGTAAAGCTACCGTTGATAAAGATGGAAATTGGAGTTATATACCGGATAAGGACTTTACAGGAAAAGACGATTTTACAATAGTAATAAAACATCCTGACGGAACGGAAGAGGAAGTGCTCATAGAAATTGATGTAAATGAAGTTCCCAAAGGCGGTGTTACGGGAGATTCTGAAGCGGAAGACCCGGAAGGAGTTAAGGTGCCTAAGACGGGAGAAGAGTTTCCTATGGGGCTGTTACCTATTGCATTAATAGGTATTGCAGCCGGTGGTATCGCATTTATTAGAGTTAAGAAAAAAGAAGATATTGAATAAAAATCAAAAATAGAAAGAAGCAATGCCACTGATTGAAGCAATAATAGGATGCTGGGTCAGTGGCATTGCTTTTATAAAAAAAGTTAGAAAGATAAAACATCCTGTATATCTGTGTAGTAAAAGGAAATATAAATCTAGTCAAATTTACTATACCAAATTATAACAGCCTGTGTTATAATGTAGTCATAAAATATACGTCATATTTCTACAAAATATTTTTTTGAAACTTGTAGATGCTCGGTGCTTTCCACCGATAAAGGCAAAACCAGCGAAAGCTGGTGACGCAAAGCTAGAGGGCCTTAACTTATGCAGAGCATAAGCTGGCAGCCAGTTACCGAAAGGGGAGTTTTTTGTGTATAATTTTTTAAGAAAAAGTGTATTGTTTCTATTAATAGCAGTATTTTTAATAAGTACAGCAGGATATTCTATTACTGCAAAGGCAGCGGATTCTTTTCTTGACAAGAGTGAATTAGAAAAAGGAATCGTAACAGTAAACTACCAAATAGATGCCAAGGCTCTTGCAAAAGTAAGAGTAACAAAAAAAGACACGCAATACATATATGATCTGAAAGATGGAATGAGGCTTCCTCTTCAATCAGGAAACGGAAGCTATAGAGTTGAAATTCTTCTTCATGTTGAAGGAAACAAATATCGTAAGGCAGCCGAAGAAACGGTAGAATACAATACGGATAACGGTAAATCAATTTATCTTCAGAGTAACACCGTGGTTTATTGGCAGTCGGATATGAAGGCAGTTGCAAAAGCAGAGAAACTAACGGAGAATGCCAAAACGGATTCAGAAAAAGTACTGGCAATCTATAATTACATCGTTAAGAATGTCAAGTATGACACGAAGAAAGCCCGTACCGTAGAAGCTGGTTATATTCCTTCTGTAAATGATATATTTAAAACCAATCTCGGAATCTGCTATGACTATTCCGTTTTGTTCGCCTCTATGTTAAGAAGCATAGGAGTACCCGTTAAAGTACTTATGGGATCATCCTCTGATGTAACGGAGTATCATTCCTGGAATCAGGTATATTTAAGTGATAAGAAGTCCTGGATCCTTGTAGATACGACACTCGATGCCGGAAAGACAGCAAAAAGCATCAGCACCCTTTCTAAAGATGCTGGACATTATTCAGCCGACAGACAATACTAACTGGTATTGATTTAAAAAGTTTGTTCTTTCTTCCTATAACAATATATTGAAAAAGAGTACTGCGGATAAATTACCCCTATTTGCAGATACTCTTTTTTATTGGAAAAAAATATCTGCATAAATTGTTGAAAAAATTAAAAAAAATCTAAAAAAATACCTTGCATTATTGATTTTACTATAGTATAATTAGTACTGTTGTGACATTGATAGCGTAGAAACGTGAGGTTGCTACATACATATGTAGGTTTTCCGTGGAGCGAATGTCAAGTTATGAAACTGGCGACAAGTCACTGTACAAATTAAGATTCTGCGATTCCGAGCAGATTCGTGTGAGTTACCCTTAAGGGATCGGCTTCCTAGCTTTGGTGAGCCTTTTAAGGACCTTATGAACGGGACACACACGGCCAAGTGTACAGTCACCGCTTGTCGTACTGCAATTAAGTGCGAAAAGGAGGCGACTTTTTTTATGGCAAGTCAAGTAATGAGGATTACATTGAAAGCGTATGATCATCAGTTAATCGATCAGTCAGCTGCGAAAATCATCGAGACTGTAAAAAAGACAGGATCAAAGGTGAGTGGACCCGTACCCCTACCTACTAAGAAGGAAGTAGTAACAATTCTTAGAGCGGTACACAAATACAAGGATTCAAGAGAGCAGTTCGAGCAGAGAACTCACAAGAGATTAATCGATATCATCACACCTACACAGAAAACGGTAGATTCTTTATCAAGATTAGAAATGCCCGCCGGTGTGTACATCGACATCAAGATGAAAACAAAGTAATCAAACAACAGAAGTAATGAAAATCCTTTAGGGTTTATATATAGGGAAGGGTTCACAGGAATCCGCACCAAGGTAGACCATCTAGGATGATTGCACGCAGTACAATGCACATGTTGCAGCTGTTACATGGTGTAATCCGCTGTAGATTAAACAGGAGGTGCAAGAAATGAAAAAAGCAATATTAGCTACAAAAGTCGGAATGACTCAGATTTTCAATGAAAACGGAAGCCTTATTCCCGTTACTGTATTACAGGCAGGACCTTGCGTTGTAACACAGGTTAAAACAATTGAAAATGACGGATATGCAGCTGTTCAGGTTGGATACGGCGACATCCGTGAAGTATTAGTAAACAAGCCTAGAAAAGGACACTTTGCAAAAGCAGGTGTTGCAAACAAAAAACATCTTAAAGAGTTCAAGTTTGAGAATGCTGCTGATTATACAGTAGGACAAGAAATCAAAGCTGACATCTTCGCAGAAGGTGACAAGATTGATGCTACTGCTAAATCAAAAGGTAAGGGATTCCAAGGCGCAATTAAGAGATATGGTCAGTCCAGAGGACCTATGGCTCACGGTTCCAAATTCCACAGACATGCCGGTTCCAACGGTGCTGCTACAACACCCGGACGTGTATTCAAGGGTAAGCACATGCCTGGACATATGGGTCATGTAAAAGTAACAGTTCAGAATTTGGAAATTGTTAAAATTGATGCTGACAAGAACATTATTTTAGTAAAAGGTGCCGTACCCGGACCTAAGAAATCTTTAGTAATGTTAAAGAATACCGTAAAGGCAAACTAGAAGCTTTGAGAAAGGAGGACGACACAGATGGCAAACGTATCTGTTTATAATATGGAAGGCAAAGAAGTTGGTTCTATCGAACTTAACGATGCAGTCTTCGGAGTAGAAGTTAACGATCATTTAGTTCATATGGCAGTTGTTCAGCAGCTGGCTAATAAACGTCAGGGTACACAGAGCGCCAAAACCCGTGCAGAAGTAAGCGGTGGCGGAAGAAAACCTTGGAGACAGAAGGGAACCGGTCATGCAAGACAGGGTTCAACAAGATCACCTCAGTGGAAGGGCGGCGGTATCGTATTCGCTCCCAAGCCCAGAGATTATTCCTTCAAAATGAACAAGAAAGAGAAGCAGCTTGCTCTTAAATCTGCTTTAACTTCCAGAGTAGAAGAGAAGAAAATCGTAGTATTAGATGAATTAACATTCAGCGGAATCAAGACCAAAGAATTCGTTAAGGTTCTTGATAACTTAAAGGTAAATAAAGCACTGGTAGTTCTTGGCGAAAAGGATGAGAAAGTAGTTCTCTCTGCAAGAAATATCCCCACTGTGCTTACAGCAATTCCTGGAACTATCAATGTATATGATATCTTAAAGTATGATACACTGGTACTCACCAAGGATGCGGTGGCAAAAATCGAGGAGGTGTACGCATAATGGCTGATTTAAAATTTTATGATGTGATTTTAAAACCGATCATAACGGAAAAGAGCATGAACTCTATGTCCGAAAAGAAATACACTTTCTCTGTAGCTCCCAGCGCTACAAAGAACCAGATAAAAGAAGCGGTTGAGAAAATGTTCGCAGGAACAAAGGTTGTTAGTGTCAACACTATGAACCTTGACGGAAAGAACCGCAGACGTGGAAATACTTCCGGTAAGACATCAAAGGTTAAGAAGGCTATCGTTCAGTTAACTGCTGACAGCCCTGAAATCGAGATTTTCTCCGGACTGTAAGAAACAAAGTAACAGATTATGGTGTTTATTCGCCGATAACAGAATAAAATAAATGCTCGAAAGGAGTGCAAAAGATGGGAATTAAAAAGTTTAACCCATATACACCTTCCAGAAGACATATGACCTCATCTGATTTTTCAGAAATCACCACATCTACACCTGAGAAATCTTTAGTTGTTTCCTTAAACAAAAATGCAGGTCGTAACAATCAGGGAAAAATTACAGTAAGACATCAGGGCGGCGGCTCTAGAAAAAAATATAGATTAGTGGATTTTAAGAGAAGAAAAGACGGAGTACCTGCAAAGGTCCTGACAATCGAATATGATCCTAACAGAACAGCAAACATTGCATTGATCTGCTATGCTGACGGTGAGAAATCCTATATCCTTGCTCCTAACGGATTACAGGTTGGAACCACACTGATGAATGGTGAGACAGCAGAGATCAAAGTAGGAAACTGCTTACCACTTCAGAATATTCCTGTTGGTACACAGATTCACAACATTGAATTATATCCCGGTAAAGGCGGCCAGTTAGTTCGTTCAGCAGGTAACTCTGCACAGTTAATGGCGAAAGAAGGCAAATATGCAACACTTCGTCTTCCCTCCGGTGAAATGAGATTAGTTCCTATCATCTGCCGTGCAACCATCGGACAGGTAGGTAACATTGATCATGAGTTAATTAACATCGGTAAAGCGGGACGTAAACGTCATATGGGTATCAGACCTACAGTCCGCGGTTCCGTAATGAATCCTAACGACCATCCTCACGGTGGTGGTGAAGGTAGAACTGGTATTGGTCGTCCGGGTCCTGTTACGCCTTGGGGTAAACCTGCTCTTGGCTTAAAGACCAGAAAGAACAATAAACAGTCTAACAAGATGATTGTAAGAAGAAGAGATGGTAAAACTGTTAAATAAATAAGGAGGTTAAACCTATGGCTCGTTCATTAAAAAAAGGACCCTTCGCTGATGAGCATTTACTGAAAAAAGTTGATGCAGTGATTAAAACAGGCGATAAATCTGTAATTAAGACATGGTCACGTCGTTCTACGATTTTCCCTCAGATGCTTGGACTCACCATTGCTGTACATGATGGTAGAAGACATGTGCCTGTATATGTTACAGAAGATATGGTTGGCCACAAGTTAGGTGAATTTGTTGCAACCAGAACTTATAGAGGACACGGAAAAGACGAAAAGAAATCAAAGAGATAAAGTAACTTTGAATTGAAAGGAGGTTTCATCCATGGCGAAAGGACATAGATCCCAGATAAAGAGAGAAAGAAATGAGAAGAAGGATACAAGACCGAGAGCAAAGGTTTCTTATGCAAGAGTATCTGTTCAGAAAGCTTGTTTCGTTTTAGACGCCATTCGCGGTAAAGATGTTGAATCAGCTCTTGGTATTTTAGCTTATAATCCCAGATATGCTTCAACTGTAATAGATAAAGTTTTAAAATCAGCAATTGCTAACGCAGAGAATAATAACAATATGGATGTGAGCAAGTTATATATACAGGAGTGCTACGCTAACCAGGCTCCTACAATGAAAAGAATCAGACCTAGGGCACAGGGAAGAGCTTACAGAATCTTAAAGAGATTAAGCCACATCACTGTTGTGCTAAATGAAAGATAAGGAGGGCAATAATGGGACAGAAAGTTAATCCTCATGGTTTAAGAGTCGGAGTTATTCATGACTGGGATTCAAGATGGTATGCAGAAGCTGACTTTGCAGATAACTTAGTAGAAGACTACAATATCAGAACATACCTGAAAAAGAAATTATACAGTGCGGGTATTTCAAAAATTGAAATCGAGCGTGCTTCTGACCGTTTAAAGGTTATTATCTTTACAGCTAAACCCGGTGTGGTTATCGGTAAAGGCGGACAGGAAATCGAGAAATTAAAGATTGAAATCCAGAAGTTCACAACGAAGAAATTGATGGTTGATATCAAAGAAATCAAAAAACCGGATGTAAATGCTCAGTTAGTAGCTGAAAACATTGCTGCTCAGCTTGAGAACCGTATATCTTTCAGAAGAGCAATGAAAACAACTATGGCAAGAACCATGAGAGCAGGCGCTAAGGGTATTAAAGCCGCTGTTGCTGGTCGTCTTGGCGGTGCTGATATGGCTCGTACAGAATTCTACAGTGAAGGAACTATTCCGTTACAGACATTACGTGCGGATATTGATTATGGATTTGCAGAAGCAGACACCACTTTTGGTAAATTAGGCGTTAAAGTATGGATTTATCAAGGTGAAGTACTTCCCACAAAGGCAAAAAAGGAAGGGAGCGATAAATAATGTTAATGCCAAAAAGAGTAAAACGCCGTAAACAGTTCCGTGGCTCCATGGCAGGAAAGGCAACTAGAGGTAATACTATCTCTAACGGCGAATTTGGTCTGGTATCATTAGAACCAGCTTGGATAAAATCAAACCAAATCGAAGCAGCCCGTATCGCGATGACACGTTACATCAAGCGTGGCGGTAAAGTTTGGATTAAAATATTCCCCGATAAGCCAGTAACAACTAAACCTGCTGAAACTCGAATGGGTTCCGGTAAAGGATCTTTAGAGTACTGGGTAGCTGTTGTTAAACCGGGCCGCGTAATGTTCGAAATCGCAGGCGTTCCGGAAGAAACCGCAAGAGAAGCTTTAAGACTTGCAATGCACAAACTTCCCGTTAAGTGCAAAATAGTTTCTCGCGCAGATTTAGAAGGAGGTGCGGGCAGTGAAAACTAGTAAATTTTTAGAAGATTTAAACGTAAAAACAGCAAGTGAGCTGAACGACGAATTAGTAGCTGCTAAAAAGGAACTTTTCAACTTAAGGTTCCAGAACGCAACAAACCAGCTGGATAATACAAGCCGTATCAAAGATGTAAGAAAGAATATTGCTAGAATCCAGACAGTTATTTCTGAAAAAGCAAAAGCATCCAACTAATTATAAATATGATATCAATGCTCCCAGAGGTTATGTGAAAATAAATGCGATTTTCACCAAATGTGAAAATAGAAAGCGATTTTCGCGGAGTGTGAAAATGAAAAAATGATTTTCGCTGAGTGTGAAAATTAAGAACCAATTTTCACTTTTATCTAGGTAGTATCGCGAATGAACTCGCGATATGTACGGGTGTTATTGGGAAAGGAGAATTGTTGTGGAAAGAAATCTGAGAAAAGTTCGTACCGGTAAGGTAGTAAGTGATAAAATGGACAAAACAATCACCGTAGCTGTAATTGATCATGTTAAACATCCTTTATACAACAAGATCGTTAAGAGAACTTATAAGTTAAAGGCTCATGATGAGAACAATGAGTGCGGTATTGGTGATAGAGTAAAAGTTATGGAAACAAGACCTTTATCCAAGGATAAGAGATGGAGACTTGTTGAAGTTATTGAAAAAGCGAAATAATGTTATTCTGAAAGGAGTAAGGTCATGATACAGCAGGAATCAAGACTTAGAGTTGCTGATAATACCGGTGCAAAAGAATTACTCTGCATCAGGGTACTTGGTGGATCCACCAGGAGATATGCTAATATCGGTGATGTTATTGTTGCCAGCGTTAAAGATGCAACACCAGGCGGTGTTGTAAAAAAAGGTGACGTTGTAAAAGCTGTTGTTGTTCGTACTGTAAAAGGTGCTCGTCGTAAAGATGGTTCCTATATCAAGTTTGATGAGAACGCAGCTGTTATTATAAAAGAAGATAAAAATCCCAAAGGAACACGTATCTTCGGACCTGTTGCCAGGGAATTAAGAGAAAAACAGTTCATGAAGATTGTTTCATTAGCACCAGAAGTACTATAAGGAGGTGGAAAACCTGTGTCAATGTTAAAAATCAAAAAGGGAGATAACGTGAAAGTTATCACCGGTAAAGATAAAGGCAAAGAAGGTAAAGTAGTTGCTGTTGTAGACGGAAAAGTTCTGGTTGAAGGCGTAAACATGATCACAAAGCATGCAAAAGCTAATCAGGCTAATCCCAAGGGCGGAATCGTACATCAGGAGGCTCCTATCGATGCTTCTAACGTTATGTACGTTCACAAGGGAAAGACTACAAGAATCGGTTTTACTACAGTTGAAGGTAAAAAAGGTTCCAAAAAAGTACGTATCGCTAAAGTAAATGGCGACGTTATTGACTAATTCTAAGAGAGGAGGTCCCATAAGTTGACTAGATTAAAAGAACAATATTTGAACGAAATCGTAGCTGGAATGGAAAAGAAATTCGGTTACAAGAACACACTGGAAGTACCCAAATTAAACAAAATCGTTATTAATATGGGTGTCGGCGAAGCAAAGGAAAACTCCAAGCTTTTAGATGCTGCCATTAAAGATATGGAAACAATCGCTGGACAGAAAGCTGTTGTAACCAAAGCTAAGAAATCCGTAGCTAACTTTAAACTAAGAGAAGGCATGCCTATCGGTTGCAAAGTTACCTTAAGAGGAGATAAGATGTATGAGTTCGCTGATCGTCTTATTAACCTTGCACTCCCTCGCGTTCGTGACTTTAGAGGTGTAAGCGCAAACTCATTTGACGGAAGAGGAAACTATGCTCTCGGTATTAAAGAACAGGTTATTTTCCCTGAAATCGAATATGATAAAATTGACAAAGTCAGAGGTATGGATATAATTTTTGTTACTACTGCCAAGACCGATGAAGAAGCTCGTGAATTATTGACATTATTCGGTATGCCATTCAAAAAATAGTTAGGAGGGAATTTCATGGCTAAAACGTCTATGAAAATAAAACAGCAACGTACCCAGAAGTTTTCCACCAGAGAGTACAACCGCTGTAGAATCTGTGGCCGTCCACATGGTTATTTAAGAAAATACGGAGTTTGCAGAATCTGCTTCCGTGAATTAGCATATAAAGGACAAATACCAGGCGTTAAGAAAGCAAGCTGGTAATTAAAAGGAAGGAGGCAAACAACATGACAATGAGCGATCCTATTGCAGATATGCTTACAAGAATTCGTAATGCCAACACTGCAAAACATGATACTGTAGATATCCCTGCTTCAAAAATGAAGGTAGCGATAGCTGATATCCTTTTAAAAGAAGGTTATATCAGAAAGTATGATATTGAAGAAGTAGATGGTTTCAAAAACATCCATGTTACATTAAAGTATGGTAAAGATAAAAATGTTAAGATCATTACTGGTCTTAAGAGAATTTCCAAACCCGGACTTCGCGTTTATGCCAATACCGAGGAACTTCCTAAGGTACTTGGAGGACTTGGTGTAGCAATTATCTCCACCAATAAAGGTGTTGTAACCGATAAGGAAGCAAGAAAATTAAACGTAGGCGGCGAAGTACTGGCTTTCATTTGGTAATCAGCTGAAAACTACCCCCTTTTACCCGTTTTGCTAACAAAGCGGGAAAAAATTATGTATACAAAACATACTTCCGGCTGTATTATCCTGATAAACAGGAAGACAGCTAAGAAGTAATAAAATTATAGGAGGTGCGGGCATGTCACGTATAGGAAGAATGCCTATCGCTGTACCAGCTGGTGTAACCGTTGATATAGCAGAAAATAATAAAGTGACTGTAAAAGGTCCTAAGGGAACATTAGAAAGAGTGTTACCCTCTGAAATGGATATTAAACTTGAAGGTTCTGAGATTATTGTAACAAGACCTAATGACTTAAAGAAAATGAAATCTTTACATGGTCTTACAAGAACACTGGTTAACAATATGGTAACTGGTGTAACTGCCGGATATGAGAAAGTACTTGAAGTAAACGGTGTTGGTTACAGAGCTGCTAAATCCGGAAAGGAATTAACTTTAACACTTGGATATTCACATCCCGTAGTTATGGTTGATCCTGAAGGTATTGAGTCAGTATTAGAAGGACAGAACAAGATTACAGTTAAAGGTATAGATAAAGAAAAAGTCGGACAATACGCTGCTGAGATCAGAGATAAGAGAAGACCTGAGCCTTACAAAGGTAAAGGTATTAAATATGCTGATGAAGTTATCAGACGTAAAGTTGGTAAGACTGGTAAGAAATAATTGGAGGTGAAATAAAAATGGTTAGTAAAGAAGCAAGATCCAAAGTTCGTGTAAATAAACATAGAAAATTACGTAATCGTTTTTCCGGAACTCCTGAAAGACCGCGTCTTGCTGTGTTTAGAAGTAATACCCATATGTACGCTCAGATCATTGACGATACCGTAGGTACTACTTTAGTATCAGCTTCCACCCTGCAAAAGGATGTCAAGGCTGAGCTTGAAAAGACAAATGACGTAGCTGCAGCAGCATATTTAGGAACTGTTATTGCAAAGAAAGCAGTTGAAAAAGGCATCAAATCTGTTGTCTTTGATAGAGGCGGTTTCATATATCAGGGTAAAGTTAAAGCATTGGCAGAAGCAGCAAGAGAAGCTGGTCTGGAATTCTAAGCGAGGAGGGAAACACATGAAACGTACAATCGTTGATGTTGATCAACTGGAGTTAGTAGAAAAAGTAGTATCCATTAAACGTGTTACGAAAGTAGTAAAAGGTGGACGTAACTTCCGCTTTACAGCTTTAGTAGTAGTTGGTGATAAAAACGGCCATGTTGGAGCAGGTCTTGGAAAAGCAACAGAAATACCTGAAGCTATCCGTAAAGGAATTGAAGATGCCAAGAAGAAATTAATCTCATTCCCTATTGATGAAAACGGAAGTGTTCCTCATGACTATACAGGAAAATTCGGAGGCGCTACAGTACTTTTAAAGCGTTCACCAGAAGGTACCGGAATTATTGCTGGTGGTCCTGCACGTAACGTTCTTGAGCTTGCTGGTTTTAAGAATATTCGTACAAAATCACTTGGTTCCAATAACAAGCAGAACGTAGTTTTGGCAACAATCGAAGGATTAAGTCACTTAAGAACTCCTGAGGAAGTGGCTAAACTCCGTGGTATCACTGTAGAAGAGTTGTTAGGCTAGGAGGTGCCCAAGATGGCAGAGAAATTAAAAGTAACTTTAGTAAAGTCTACAATCAGTTCTATCCCTAAGCATAAGAAGACAGTGGAAGCATTAGGTCTTAGAAAGCTCCACAAAACGGTAGAATTACCCAACAATGAATGTGTTAGAGGTATGGTTGATCAGGTAAGACATTTAGTAAAGGTAGAAGAGATATAATTCCCAAGAAAGTAAGGAGGTGTACTAGATGAATTTATCAGAATTAAGACCGGCAGAAGGCTCCAAGCAAAGCGGAAATTTCAGAAAAGGCCGTGGACATGGTTCAGGTAATGGTAAAACTGCAGGTAAAGGACATAAAGGACAGAAGGCACGTTCCGGCGCACCCAGAGTAGGTTTCGAAGGTGGTCAGACTCCTTTTATCAGAACCTTACCTAAGAGAGGTTTTACAAACAGAAATACAAAAGAAATCGTAGCAATCAACGTAGACAGACTGAATGTTTTTGAAGATGGTTCTGTAGTTACTATCGCGAATTTAATCGAGACTGGTATCGTTAAGAACCCCAGAGATGGTGTTAAGATCCTAGGAAATGGAGAACTTACTAAGAAGCTTGACGTAAAAGTATCTGCATTCAGCGAATCTGCTGCAGAGAAAATTAAAGCTCTTGGTGGAAATGCTGAGGTGATTTAGGAGATGTTTAAAACAATCCGAAATGCTTTTAAGATTAAAGATATAAGAAATAAGTTAGTGTTTACTTTTATTGCATTAATTATCGTAAGACTTGGCTCTCAGCTCCCTGTACCAGAAATAAACAGGGAGTATTTCGCCCAATGGGTTTCGGGCCAGACTTCTTTAGGTTTCTTTGATACTTTAACTGGTGGTTCTTTTACTCAGATGTCAATATTTGCTCTGAATATTACACCTTATATTACATCCTCAATCATAATGCAGCTCCTTACCATTGCAATTCCTAAGTTAGAGGAAATGCAAAAAGACGGAGAAGACGGAAGAAAGAAGATTGCTGAATTTACACGTTACCTGACAGTTGTCTTAGCACTGGTTGAATCTGTTGCTATGGCTGTTGGTTTTGGTAATTCAGGTTTGTTAATCGGTGGATTAACTTTTGCTAATGTAGTAATCGTTGTTGCAGCTTTAACTGCAGGATCTACTTTTCTTATGTGGTTAGGTGAGAGAATCACAGAAAAAGGCGTTGGAAATGGTATCTCAATAATCCTTTTAGTCAATATCGTAGCCAAATTACCTAGTGACTTTACTAATCTTTTCAGAAC
This sequence comes from Anaerocolumna sp. AGMB13020, assembly GCF_033100115.1. Classification (NCBI taxonomy): domain Bacteria; kingdom Bacillati; phylum Bacillota; class Clostridia; order Lachnospirales; family Lachnospiraceae; genus Anaerocolumna; species Anaerocolumna sp. AGMB13020. Next base: position 3,511,443 of record NZ_CP136910.1, read on the forward strand.
ATTCGTAACAGGTGCTTCCAGCGTTATCAATGGTATCCTTGGAACTGTTATCATTGTTCTGGTTACAGTATTTGTAATTGTATTTGTAGTTTTACTGCAGAGCGGACAGAGAAAAATCCCTGTTCAGTATGCAAAAAAAGTACAAGGCAGAAAAATGATAGGTGGACAATCCTCTCATATTCCTTTAAAAGTTAATACTGCAGGTGTTATTCCAGTAATTTTCGCTGGATCTATTATGCAGTTCCCTATTGTTGTATCATCTTTCTTTGATGTACATCCGGCAAGAGCATATTTCTGGCCTAAAGTATTATACTTATTAAATCAGAATAACTGGTGTAACTTTAAGAGCTTTGGTGAGTTCAAATACACTCTTGGCTTACTTATTTACATTGTTTTAATTATCTTCTTCGCTTACTTCTATACTTCAATTACATTTAATCCACTTGAAGTATCCAACAATATGAAGAAGCAGGGTGGATTTATCCCGGGTATCCGTCCCGGTAAGCCCACAGCGGAATACCTTACAAAAGTAGTAAATAACGTTATTTTAATCGGTGCAATTGGTTTAACTATCGTGTCTGTAGTTCCTATTTTCTTCTCAGGAAGCTTCAACGCACAGGTAACCTTTGGTGGAACATCTATCATTATTATCGTTGGTGTTGTTCTTGAGACCATGAAGCAGATTGAATCCCAGATGTTAGTACGTCATTACAAGGGATTCTTAAATGATTAATAAAATACAGATAAACTGCAGGCGGGGCACAGCCCCGCCATTTGCAGATTGCTTTTCGAAGGGAGTTTACAAAAATGAAGATCATTATGTTAGGCGCACCTGGCGCAGGTAAAGGAACACAGGCTAAGAGACTTGCTGAAAAATTTACTATTCCTCATATATCAACAGGCGATATTTTCAGAGCAAATATCAAAAATGGTACTGAGCTTGGAAAGAAAGCCAAAGGCTACATGGATCAGGGGCTTTTAGTACCTGACGAGCTTGTAGTTGATCTTGTAGTTGACCGAATCAAACAGGCAGACTGCGAGAAGGGATACATTCTTGATGGTTTTCCCAGAACTATTCCACAGGCAGAAGCACTGGATAATGCTTTAAAAGCAATCGATGAGAAGGTTGATTTTGCTGTCAATGTAGAAGTACCTGACAGTGATATCGTAAGCAGAATGTCCGGCAGAAGAGCTTGCTTAAACTGTGGCGCTACTTATCATGTTGTTACCATTCCTACCAAAGTAGAGGGTATCTGTGATACTTGCGGCAGCGAGATCGTATTAAGAGAGGATGATAAGCCTGAGACTGTATTAAAACGTCTTGAGATATATCATAATCAGACACAGCCTTTAATTGATTATTACACCAAGCAGGGAATATTAAAAGAAGTTGACGGAAGAAAGAATATGACCGATACTTTCGAAGATATCTTAAAAGTCCTTGGAAAGTAATATATAAATGAATTAAGTCTTTTACCTCTTAGCAATACAAAAATGCCATATTAAGGCTTTTTACATCCGAAAGAGGAGAAACTTATATTTAACTTATATATAGCGAATTAAATGATAAAGCAGATGCAGGGAGTGATTATTATGTCAGTAACAATAAAATCAGAGAGAGAAATAGAATTAATGCGTGAGGCGGGAAAGATTCTGGCGGCTGTTCATGAAGAGCTGAGAGAATTCATACAACCGGGAATCACCACTCTGGATATTGACAAAAAAACCAGAGAATTAATTAAAGGTTATGGCTGCATTGCATCCTTTCTTAATTATAATGGTTATCCTGCATCTGTCTGTGTTTCTGTAAACGAGCAGGTGGTTCATGGAATCCCCTCCAAGGGAAGAATATTAAACAATGGAGATATTGTAAGCTTGGATGCAGGTGTGATATATAAAGGATATCATTCGGATGCCGCCAGAACCTGGGCAGTAGGTGAAATTACGGAAGATGCAAAAGAACTCATACGGGTAACGCAACAAAGTTTTTTTGAGGGTATTAAATATGCAAAAACTGGCAATCATTTAAATGATATATCCTCTGCAATTCAAAACTATGTGGAATCTTTTGGGTTTTCGGTTGTTAGAGACCTTGTAGGACACGGCATCGGTACGAAGCTCCATGAAGACCCACAGATTCCAAACTTTGCACAGAAAAGAAGAGGAATCAGGCTTGAGCCGGGAATGACCTTCGCCATAGAACCTATGGTAAATGCAGGACGGCCTGAAGTTTACTGGGAAAGTGATGACTGGACAGTTGTAACGGAAGACAGATCCCTGTCGGCGCATTATGAGAACACCATTCTGATAACAGAGGGTGAGCCGGAAATATTCTCTTTAAAATAAAGCAGGAATAACGGAGCCGTAAAAGTGGATTATATGATTGGCAGAGGTGCAATATCCACCGCAGGACATGACATCGGAAAATGCTATGTCATATGCAGAGCAGATGATGAATATGTATATCTAGTGGATGGTATTGCCAGAAACATAAAAAACCCAAAGAAAAAGAACAAAAAGCATATTAAGTGCATTGAAGGAACCGAAAATCTCCTTCCATGCATCAATGATAATAACATAATAACCCGGAATGAAGATATCAAAAGAGCAATTAAAACTTACAGTAAGATATATAAAGGGGCTATACCCTGGTAATCTGTTGTATTTCTTCAAATTTATGGAGGTGACTTAATGTCCAAATCAGATGTAGTTGAAATTGAAGGAACCGTTATTGAGAAATTACCCAATGCTATGTTCCAGGTTGAACTGGAAAATGGCCATCGCGTACTGGCTCACATCAGCGGAAAACTACGTATGAACTTTATTAAAATCGTACCCGGTGACAAAGTAACTTTAGAATTATCTCCCTATGATTTAACCAAAGGAAGAATTATCTGGAGAGATAAATAAAATACTAAAATTTACTTGATTTTTCTTCTGTCATTTGTTATAATGATAGACGGACTTTTTTTGAAAGGAGTGAATTACTGTGAAGGTAAGGTCATCAGTAAAACCCATCTGCGAAAAGTGCAAGATTATAAAGAGAAAGGGAAGTATCAGAGTAATCTGCGAGAATCCCAGACACAAACAAAGACAAGGCTAATAATCAGTTAAGGGCTGCGAATGCGGCATAACTGTTTTATATAAGGCGTTTACAGGATAATTCATCAGAGGGTATCATTGATATATCAAACTGTGAAGTATAACCGTTAATTCTCAGGAAATACCGGTTAAGATTTATCCGGAAGCTTATCTGATAGGTTTTCATGTGAACGACAATATATAGTTCTTGCTTTCTGTGTTACAATCTGCTTTTTTGCAATTGTGATATTGTGGGTAAATCAAAATGGTTTATCTTGAAATCTATGGGGTTTCAGCGGATTAACCTTAGGGTTAGTCTGTCACAATTTAAAGCGGCTGCGCAATGAAACACCAGGTGGTGTTGTTCATTGCAAAATATCATTTTATTATTGAAAATGTTACAAAATCAGCTTCCAGGGATATAAGGAACGGGTATGCATTTCACCATATATCAGATATTCTGTTATATGATACTTTTTTCATCCTACCGGAGCAACCTTAAAAAACAACGGAGGTGTAATACGCACATGGCTCGTATCAGTGGTGTAGATTTACCAAGAGAGAAACGTGTAGAAATCGGTCTTACTTATGTTTATGGTATCGGCAGAGTAAGTTCTAACCGTATTTTAAAAGAAGCAAATGTTAATCCTGACACACGCGTTAGAGATTTAACAGACGAAGAAGTTGGCAGAATTCGTGATATTATTGATGCAACTCAGACAGTTGAAGGTGATTTACGTAGAGAGATCGCTCTTAATATCAAGAGACTTCAGGAAATTGGATGCTACAGAGGAATCCGTCATAGAAAAGGCCTTCCTGTTCGTGGACAGAAGACTAAAACTAACGCTAGAACAAGAAAAGGTCCTAAGCGTACAGTTGCTAATAAGAAGAAATAATATTATCCAGTTACTACGAGAAATTCTTAGAATTTCAAGTTCTGTAACGGCAAGGTATGCATTTGCTGTATAACAGCAAAGGTATAAACCGCTCGTAAGAACCGCAGTGGCTGAATAGTCACGAAATAAGGTAATTAAAATCCAACAGGAGGGTTTGTTAAATGGCTAAGAAAATAGCAAAAAAAGTGACTAAGAAACGTGTTAAGAAAAACGTTGATCGTGGACAGGCACATATCCAGTCATCTTTTAACAATACAATTGTTACTCTGACAGATGCAGAAGGCAACGCTCTTTCATGGGCCAGTGCCGGTGGTTTAGGCTTTAGAGGTTCCAGAAAGTCAACTCCCTATGCAGCACAGATGGCAGCTGAAACAGCAGCAAAGGCAGCTTTAGTTCATGGTTTAAAAACAGTTGACGTAATGGTTAAAGGTCCCGGATCAGGAAGAGAAGCAGCAATTCGTGCACTTCAGGCTTGCGGCATTGAAGTAACAAGTATCAAGGATGTCACACCGGTTCCTCATAACGGCTGTAGACCACCTAAACGCAGAAGAGTCTAATAGAGGAGGTAAGTAACAATGGCAAGAGACATGGGTCCTGTATTAAAAAAATGTAGAACACTCGGACTTGAACCGTCTGTTTTAGGAATTGATAAGAAGTCCAACAGAACTTCTTCCAGAGCAGGAAAAAAGGTTAGTGAATACGGTACACAGTTAAGGGAAAAACAGAAAGCTAAGTTTATCTATGGCGTTCTGGAGAAACCTTTCAGAAATAATTTTGATAAAGCAAAGAAAATGAAAATCGGTACTACCGGTGAGAATCTGATGATTCTTCTTGAGCTCAGACTGGATAACGTAGTTTTCCGTTTAGGCTTTGGCAGAACCAGAAGCGAAGCAAGACAGATTGTTGACCACAAGCACGTTTTAGTTAATGGCAAGTGCATCAACATTCCTTCCTATTCAGTAAAAGCAGGAGACGTTATTGAAATCAAAGAGAAATTCAAGAGCGCTCAAAGATATAAAGATGTTTTAGAAGTAACAGCTGGCAGACTTGTTCCAGCATGGCTTGAAGCAGATCAAGAGTCCCTTAAAGGAACTGTAAAAGAACTGCCTTCAAGAGATCAAATTGATGTTCCGGTAAATGAAGTGCTTATCGTCGAGTTGTATTCTAAGTAATCATTAATCGTATCATAATAACCCAAAAGGAGGGTCCTATTGTGTTTGATTTTGAGAAACCAAAAATTGAAATTGCAGAAATTTCTGAAGATAAAAAATTTGGACGTTTTGTAGTAGAACCTTTGGAACGAGGATACGGTACAACCTTGGGCAATTCTTTACGTAGAATTATGCTTTCATCCTTACCCGGAGCTGCAGTAAGTCAAGTTAAGATTGATGGTGTAGTTCACGAGTTCAGTGCAATTCCAGGTGTAAAAGAAGACGTTACTGAAATCATCATGAACTTAAAAAGCCTTGCAATCAAAAATACCAGTGAGACAAATGAGCCTAAAACGGCATACATTGAATTCGAAGGAGAAGGTATCGTAACAGCAGGAGATATCCAGGCTGATCCCGATATAGAAGTATTAAATCCTGAGCTGGTGCTTGCAACTCTGAATGGTGGCAATGACAGCAAGCTGTATATGGAAATTACCATAACAAAAGGTAGAGGATATATTAGTGCAGATAAGAACAAAAATGACGATCTGCCTATCGGTGTAATCCCTATTGATTCCATCTACACTCCTGTTGAGCGTGTTAACTTAAGCGTTGAGAATACCCGTGTTGGACAGATTACTGACTTTGATAAGCTTACACTTGATGTATTTACCAATGGAACTTTAGCTCCCGATGAAGCTGTCAGCTTAGCTGCCAAGGTTCTGAGCGAGCATCTGAACTCATTTATCGATTTATCTGAAAATGCCAAGACTGCAGAGATCATGGTTGAAAAAGAAGATAATGAGAAAGAGAAAGTTCTTGAAATGAATATCGACGAACTGGAGTTATCCGTTCGCTCTTATAATTGTCTTAAGAGAGCCGGCATTAATACGGTTGAAGAATTAACGAATAAAACTTCTGAAGATATGATGAAGGTAAGAAACCTTGGTCGTAAGTCCTTAGAGGAAGTGCTTGCAAAACTGAAAGAGCTTGGCTTATCACTTAATGTAAGTGATGAGTAGGTATTAAGATAAAGGAGGGAAACAAATGGCAGCCTATAGAAAACTTGGAAGAACATCCGATCAGAGAAAGGCATTGCTGAGAAGTCAGGTTACCAGCCTGTTATATCACGGCAAGATCAGGACAACTGAAGCCAAAGCAAAAGAAATCCGTAAAATTGCTGAGAGCATTATCGCATTAGCTGTAAAAGAGAAAGATAATTTCGAAACAGTTACAGTAAAAGCTAAAGTTGCCCGTAAAGATAAAGAAGGTAAAACTGTTAAAGAAGTTATAAACGGAAAGAAAGTTACTGTATTTGATGAAGTTGACAAAACTATCACAAAAGACAGCGCATCCCGTCTTCATGCTAGAAGACAGATGTTAAAGCAGCTGTATACAGTTAAAGAAGTTCCCACAGAAGCAGCTGGTAGAAAGAGAAATACAAAGACTGTAGATGTGACAGACAAACTTTTCGAGGAAATTGCTCCTAAGTATGTAAACCGTAACGGTGGCTATACAAGAATCATCAAAATTGGCCAGCGTAAAGGTGATGCAGCGATGGAAGTTCTTATCGAGTTAGTTTAATTATAACACTGCAATAGAAAAAGGCAGAAGCACTTAATGTATGTTAAGTTGCTTCTGCCTTTTGTGATAGCTGTTAAAGTGATAGCTACTCTATTTAAGTATTTTAGGTACAGGGTAATAACGGAACTCCGCTTTGCCGATAATTTCGTCTTTGGTGGCAAAGGTGTTCTCCCAGAATCTGGAGTCCAGAGAATCATTGCGGTTATCACCCATAAGGAAATAGGAATCCTCCGGTACCGTATAAGGACCATAGTCTCCAACAGGTGTCTCCTTTAAGTAATTCTCCTCTAAGGGAGTGGTACTGCCGTTGATATAGACCTTTCCGTCCTTAATATCAATTGTTTCACCGGGTAACCCAATTATACGCTTTAAATACTGCTGAGTCTCGTCATCGGGAAAATCAAAGACTATGATGTCACCACGTTTGGGTTCACCAAAAGTATAAGCTAACCGAAAAGCGATAATACGGTCACCAATTTTAATGGTGTTTTCCATGGAACCGGTAGGTACTTCTGCACTGACAACCACATACCGATTTAACACAAAAGATAGAGCTAAGGCACAGGCAATAAGTACAATCCAACTAAGGATCTCTTTTTTGACTGAAAATTTCCCGTTATTATTATCTCCAGTATTACTATCTTTTTCGGTGGAAGTATCTAAGCCTTCCTCATTTTGCTTGAAGTCTTCCATATAATCCTCATTTCATATCAAATTATTTGTAAAGTACGTTTACCATTGTAACATAATTGGAAATGTTAAACAAGAACTACAAATCGAACAAATCTTACAATTAAATTAACATTTGTGTATACAACTTATTTTGGGATTTTACTGGATCAAAAATACGTTGCAAATGTGGGAATAATAATTTACAATGTAAAAAGTATTGACAGTAGTAATGACAGCTGTGATAGAAAGTAAAATAAGAAAATATTGCAGATGAGGTTAAACTACAATAAATGACTACATAATAAGAGCAATGGGATGAAAAGCTTATATGAAAGCCTTCAAGTTAAAAATCTATATATAAGATGTTAAAAGCCTCTGAGTTAGAAATTAAGTATAAGATGTTTCAAGTTAAAAATTATATATAAGATGTTAAAGGTTATCAAATTAGAAATTTAATATAAAATGTTTAAAGCTATCAGGATAGAAATTTAATGTAGGATGTTTAAAGCTATCAAGTTAGAAATTTAATATAAGATGTTTAAAGCTATCAAGTTAGAAATTTAATATAAGATGTTTAAAGCTATCAAGTTAGAAATTTAATATAAGATGTTTAAAGCTATCAAGTTAGAAATTTAATGTAGGATGTTTAAAGCTATCAAGTTATAAATTTATATAAAAGATTTAAAGCCTTCAAGTTAAAAAATATATAAGATGTTGAAAGCTTTCAATGATAAGCTTATATGTGAAAATTCAAAGTATTAACATAAAAGATAGATAAGGCTTTTGCAAATAAATATGGAAATACTAAGTTTTTGACATAAAGGTATGTATTAATTCTTTAGACAGAAGGAATTAATACAAGGTAAATTAATAGTGGGTTTTATAGTTTTATAGTGTTCTCCTTTTGAGTAATCCTGAGAAAAACTTATTAAATACCCATACATGAAGTTGATTTACGAAAAGAATGTTTTAATTACGCTTAACAAATCTTTAATCTGTGATTGAAGATTCAGGAAAGAGGTTATTATGGAAATGGTTAAAACAGAAGGTTTGATTTTTGAATATATCAGACGAAATGATGAAGGTGAAGTTGAGTCTATAAACCGAGCCGTTGACAACGTGAATTTAGGAATAAAAAAAGGTGATTTTGTAGCGATTCTGGGACATAACGGTTCTGGCAAATCCACTCTTGCAAAGCATATGAATGCGATACTTACACCTACTGAAGGTGTTATGTGGGTAGGCGGTATTAATACAAGAGAAGAAGAACAGCTTTGGGATATCAGGCAGAACGCAGGTATGGTGTTTCAGAATCCGGATAACCAGATTATTGGTACCGTTGTAGAAGAGGATGTTGGTTTTGGAGCAGAGAATCTTGGGGTACCCACAGAGGAAATCTGGGAAAGAGTTGAGAAGAGTCTGAAAGCAGTAGGGATGTTGGATTATCGAAAGCATTCGCCTAATAAGCTGTCAGGGGGGCAAAAACAGAGAGTTGCCATTGCAGGTGTCATGGCTATGAAGCCACAATGCATTGTTCTTGATGAACCTACAGCCATGCTTGATCCCATGGGACGCAAGGAAGTTATTGAGACGGTAATGGAATTAAATAAGAAAGAAAAAGTAACGGTAATCCTGATAACACATTATATGGAAGAAGTTATCAATGCCGATAAAGTCTTTGTAATGGATAAAGGCAAAGTTGTAATGGAAGGCACACCAAGAGAGATTTTTAAAGAGGTAGACGAATTAAAGAAATACCGATTGGATGTTCCCCAGGTGACTGAATTAAGCCATGAACTAAGGAAAAAGGGTCTTGCTGTACCGGAAGGTATACTGACAGTAGAAGAGCTGGTCAAGGTATTAACCTCCCTTCCAAAGAAATAGACCTGTGCAGACGCAGAAAAGAGGTAGTTATGCCAATAATAATAGATAATTTACAATATGTGTACAGCCCTCAGACAGCATATGAAAAGCAGGCGCTAAAGGATGTCAGTCTGGTTATAAATGACGGAGAATTTATTGGACTAATCGGACATACAGGTTCTGGTAAATCTACTCTGATACAGCATTTAAATGGACTTCTAAAAGCTACAGCAGGTAAAATATATTTCAATGGCCAGGATATTTATGAAAAAGATTACAATATGAAATACTTAAGGAGTAAGGTTGGATTGGTATTTCAATATCCTGAGCACCAGCTATTTGAGACAACCGTTTATAAGGATGTAAGTTTTGGGCCGAAGAATTTGGGACTGGAGCAGGTCGAAATTGATTTAAGAACCTATGAAGCCATTAAGATGGTTGGTCTTGGAGAGGATATGATAGATGCCTCACCTTTTGAACTATCAGGCGGACAAAAGCGAAGAGTAGCCATAGCCGGCGTATTGGCCATGAAACCGGAAGTGCTCATTTTGGATGAACCAACCGCAGGTTTAGACCCGAAAGGCAGGGATGAGATACTGGAGCAGATTAATAAGCTTCATAAAGAAAGTGGAATAACAATTATTTTAGTGTCTCACAGCATGGAAGATGTGGCGAAATACGCAGACAGGCTGATTGTGATGAACAAAGCCGCTGTAGCATTCAACGACACACCTCACAAGGTATTTGAGCATTATAAGGAATTGGAGGCAATGGGACTTGCGGCTCCTCAGGTAACTTATGTGATGCATGAATTAAAGAGCAGAGGTATTCCTGTAAAAACAGACGCTACAACGGTGGAAGAAGCTGCAGGAGAAATACTGAAAGCGTTAAAGCAATAAATAAGGATACTGAAAGAAAATATCAGTAATTAGGAAAGGAATGCCACAGGCTGATCTCACAGCCTTAAAAGGTGGCAGTACCGCAGTTTCTCTGCGGTATGCAATGGGTGTAAAAATGATTCGAGACATAACAATCGGACAATATTACCCGGCAGATTCGCTGCTTCATAAGCTGGATCCCAGGGTAAAATTAGTGGGAACCATCGTTTACATCATCTCACTGTTTGTAATCGATTCCTATATCGGCTATGTGATAGCAGCTGCGGCTCTTTTTGCTGTAATCAAGTTATCGAAGGTTCCGGTAAAGTTCATATTAAGAGGCTTAAAACCTATTATTGCCATCCTGCTGTTTACGTTGATCTTCAACCTGCTGTTTACGCAGGGCGATTCCGTTTTCAGGTTTGGTATCATTAATATTACTAAGCAGGGCATCACGATATCGGTAACCATGGCAATCCGTTTAATTTTGCTAATTATGGGGTCTTCCTTAATGACCTTTACAACTACACCAAATCATCTTACAGATGGCTTAGAGAGCCTTTTAAGCCCTTTAAAGAAGGTCAAGGCACCTGTCCATGAAATATCCATGATGATGTCCATCGCTTTAAGATTCATACCCATACTAATGGAGGAAACGGACAAGATCATGAAAGCGCAGACAGCCAGAGGAGCAGATTTTGAAAGTGGCGGTCTGATGAAGAAGGCAAAAGGCCTGATTCCATTATTAGTACCCTTATTCGTATCGGCATTCAGAAGAGCCAACGATCTTGCAATGGCCATGGAAGCCAGATGCTATAGGGGCGGGGAAGGCAGAACGAAAATGAAGCCGCTAAAGTACAGAGGAAGGGATATATTTTCCTATCTTGTTTTAATTTTATTTTTTGCGGTAATAATTGGACTCAATCATGTAGATTTTACTGGTTTACTGAATGGTCTGCCTGGCTTTAAAAACTGATAATTCAGGAATTGGCAGATAACACATGAAATCAAAAGGTTTTAACCGTGCAATGCAAGTAGATAACGAAAAAAAGAATATATAATTGCATTACTGAATTACTTATGGAAGTACCGCACACTAAGAAAATGTGGTATGTAAGGGATATTATGAAGAGAATAATGTTGGTAGTCGCCTATGATGGTACAAAGTACTGCGGGTGGCAGATACAGCCAAATGGTATAACAATAGAAGAGGTATTAAACAAAGCATTGTCAGAACTGCTAAAGGAACCTATTACAGTGATAGGAGCCAGCAGAACGGATTCCGGTGTGCATGCACTTGGAAATGTAGCCATCTTTGATACAGACACCAGAATACCAGGTGATAAGATATCCTATGCCCTGAACCAGAGGTTACCGGTGGATGTCGTAATCAGAGAGTCAAAAGAGGTGGATGCAGATTTTCACCCAAGACGCTGCGTAAGTACTAAGACATACTGCTACCGAATCATGAACTCCAGGTTTCCGGTACCTACGGAAAGGCTTTATTCCTATTTTGTATATTACCCGCTAAAGGAAGAACTGATGACGGAAGCGGCCTCTTATCTTATTGGGGAACATGATTTTAAGAGTTTTTGTTCAACTGGATCCCATGTGACAGACACGACCAGGACTATCTATGACATACAAATAGAACGCACTGGGGAAGCAATAACGATTCGAATAAAAGGCAATGGATTTCTTTATAATATGGTCAGGATCATAGCGGGAACATTAATAAAAGTTGGATTAGGAGCAATACCTGCCACAGAAGTCAGAGAGATTCTTATAAAAAAGGATAGAAGCTATGCAGGACCAAAAGCACCTGCCCAGGGTCTGACCTTGGAAAAAATAGAATACAGCAATAAATGTATTGACACGCCTGGTGAAATATAATATAATATGGAGATGTGACGTGAGAATACCAGAGCCAAGCCCCGGTACGGTATTTTAACATATATAACTATTAAAATGAATGAATATGATTGAAATTAACAAGGAGGTACTCCAATGAAAAGCTTTATGGCAAGCGCATCAACCATTGAAAGAAAATGGTATGTTATAGATGCAACAGGACATACTTTAGGACGTCTTTCATCCGAAATCGCTAAAATCTTAAGAGGCAAGAACAAGCCTACTTATACACCTTTCATTGACACCGGTGATAATGTAATCGTTGTTAATGCTGACAAGATTAAAGTAACCGGTAAGAAACTGGATCAGAAAATATACTACAATCACTCCGACTACGTAGGTGGTATGAGAGAGACAACCTTAAGGGAATTAATGGCTAAAAAGCCTACCGACGCTATCAGCCTTGCAATAAAAGGCATGTTACCTAAGGGACCGTTAGGAAGACAGATGATTACAAAATTACACGTATACGCTGGACCTGAGCACAACAATGCAGCTCAGAAACCAGAAGTATTAGAGATTAAATATTAATCCAGGTTGAAAGGAGGAAAAAACATTGGCTAAAGCAAAATACTACGGAACCGGAAGAAGAAAAAGCAGTATTGCCAGAGTATATTTAGTACCCGGTACTGGTAAAGTGACAATTAATAAGAGAGATATGGAAGAGTTTTTCGGACTTGAGACATTAAAGTTAATCGTTCGTCAGCCCCTTACTCTTACAGATACAGTAGATAAATTTGATGTTATTGTTAACGTTCACGGAGGCGGTTTCACCGGTCAGGCTGGTGCAATTCGTCACGGAATCTCCAGAGCTTTATTAAAAGCAGATCTGGAATACCGTCCTGTATTAAAGAAAGCAGGATTCTTAACAAGAGATCCAAGAATGAAGGAAAGAAAGAAGTACGGTCTCAAAGCCGCACGTCGTGCTCCTCAGTTCTCAAAGAGATAATAAGAACAATAATGAAAGCCTTGAAAACACAGTGTTTCAAGGCTTTTTTGATGCTATAAATTATACGGCTCTTTGTCAATAGTTGGGGTGGGATTCGTATGAATCCCGCTCCTTTCTTACGTTTAGAGCTGTTTCGATAGTTCATTCTACTGTATGCTGTTTTGGGCATGCAAAATAAGCCTCCATATCCCGACCATTTTTCCTATGATGTACAATGAAGTATCCGAGTACGGAACCGGTTAAAGTTTCGGATTCCATAAGAACTTCGTTTTAATACTTTAATCTTATTGTTAAATCCTTCTGTGACACCGTTTGTAATGCCATATTTGAAGGCATTTAAGATTTCTTTTCTCCAAGACTGGAACGTTTTTGCACATTTCTCGAATTCTTTAATACCGCATCCTCTTGCATTAGATATCCAATCATCGAATTCCTGCTGTTGCTTACGATAGGACTCCAGCTGGCTGATGTCATAAAACCATTCTTTCATCATGTGCGCCAACCGTAGGTCATCACTATACTGGAGCATCAGATCACAGGCTTGTTTGTTCTCGTCTTTCAGCTTTCTATAGCGGGTCAAAATCAGCTTCCGGCTTCGTTTATAGTATTTTCGAAGAGAAGTCGGCATGGATTTTTGGAGCCGTTTACGAACATTTTCGATAGCCCATGTGACCTGACGAATGAAATGATACTTGTCCACTATAATCTTTGCATTTGGAAAGAAGGTCCTGGCCAGCTCCACATAGGGAAGCCACATGTCACAGACAAAGAACTTTACTTTCAGCCTTTCCTTTCTTGTAATGTTTCTCCAGTAATCAGCCAGATGGCTCTGAGTGCGGTCTGGAAGAATATCCAGAATCCGGTGTTTTTTAGGATCAACGAGGATACACTGATATTTCCCAGTAGAGGCATTGCCTTTAAATTCATCAATAGAAACAGCCTCAGGAAGTTTATCTGGGGGTGCATAATGGATGGTATCCAAAAGTCTGCAGATTGTAGGGACGGAAACCCCGGTAAGGATTGAAACCTGCTTGAGAGAAAAAGTCTGCCGAAGGAGAGATATAACATAAAAAGCCAGTCTCCTTGTTCTGCGGTGATAGGTAGGAAGAAAAGAATAGTGTTCCAAAAATCGTTTTCCGCAGGAGGTACATAAATAACGTCGTTTTCTTAGAACCAGAATGACGGTTTTACCTTGGAAAGGAGTGTCATTAATTTCCTGGATTCGATAGTCATGAACTCTTTTTGTTTTACAGCCACAACAAGGACAGGTCTGCTCAGAAGGTTTAGTTTCAATGAAAACCTTTAAAAAAGAATCTGCCTGAATCACTTTTTTTACAAAAACATCTTTCAAGTCTAAGAATGCCTTGCTATAATTAGGGTACATCTATAAGAGGTCACCTCCGTTAACATTAAACTTTGGTCGGGATAATGCGTTTGGGAGGCTTCTTATAGATGTATTTTATTACAACTAAAAGAATGTTGGAAGTGTGCTTTTCAAGCACACCCCAACATTCAGTATAGAACCAATTATACATTTGTTGTGAGTTAATTTATTTTGCCAGTTTCAGCTCTATAATTTCTGCTGTCTTTTTCCTGGTAGATGCCAGAACGTCCGCATATATGTCTGCTGTGATTCCAATATCCGAATGCCCTAAATAATCTGATACCACTTTAATATCTACACCACTGTTTAGAAGGAGTGTAGCATTGCAATGGCGCAGAGAATGAAGAGTAAGGAAATCAAAATCAGTACCCTTGATACGGTTCCGGAAAGAAGTATTTAGGCTGCTCCTGTCCTTATAGTTTCCGGTATCGGAGGTAAACACCATTTCCGGATGAATAAAGGTTTCTGATTGTGCTATTTGAAGCTCTAACTGATGCCTTTTGTGTTCTCTTAAAAGCTCCGCAATGGAATCGCTCATAGAGATATAGCGCCGACTGCTTTTGCTTTTGGGAGTGGTAAGGAAGTGCTTACCGCCTACATCTGATAGAGTATGTCTTATAGTAATGGTTTTATCAATATAGTCGATATCTTCCCACCGTAGCCCCAGGCATTCCCCGGAACGCATACCGGTGAATAGGAGCAGCTTAACAATTGTATTAAGTGAGGAATATTCCTGAAAAAGATTGAGAAAAGGGGGTAATTCTGATTCGGTTAGGTACTTACGTTTTTCATCTGCAGTAGCCTTCTTGGATGGGAGAATAACATTCCTGGCCGGAGATTCCTTCATATAGTCTTGGGTAACTGCAAATGTGAATATACTCTGCAAGATTGTGTATAACTTCTTTGCATTGGACGGTGATAGTGGAATTTCTTTTCCCTCTTTATTTTGAGTGGTGTGAGTACTAAAGAAATTTGTCAGCATTCCGGAAGTAATCTCCTTTAGCTTCTTATTCCCAAAATAGTCTTTGAAATGATAGGCAACCATTTTTTCATAGTTGTATGCTGTGATAGGTTTTAACTTATTGGGAGCGTAGAATTTAAAGTATTCCTCTGACAGCTCCTGGAATCTCATATTCTCATTAAAGGCAGAAAGACCTTTACAACGGTTCTTAAAATTAACATATTCCTCTTTAGCCAGCTTATCGGCCTTCTTTTCCGTTGTTCCTTCTGGAGGGGTAAAGGTGGTTGTCTTACGGATCTGTTTCCCTTCTGCTGTCATTCCCATTGCTACAGTGAAGGTATATGTATTACCTCTCTGCACAATTCCTGTGTCTACTCTTCTTGATTTCATCTTGTTATCCTTTCTTTAAGAACACCAGTTTTATGATGCATTAAATCAAGGCTTATAGTATAATGATTATGTGGATTGGCATTATACAAGCCTTTGGGTTTATATGTGTCATTTATGAAAGCAGCTTTTAGGTGGTGGTACACCTGGGGGCTGTTTTTATTTATTTCTTCTCAGTTTAACAAACTCAGCAAATTTCTTAATTTCTTCTAGTTCTTCTTCAGTATATTCATTTCCATCAAAATGAGCTGCTATTGTATTAATTTCCGTATCTAACTGAATAAGTTCTTTAATGATTTCTTTTTCGGTAGCGTTGGGAGTAGTGCTGCCAAAGGCTTTGGTCAATTCATCGTCTATGGATTGAGATTTCGAGATATCTAGTAATTGAGATCTGGTTATGTCCAACTCATTACATATCAGATCAATTTTATCCATTCTGGGCATGCTTATCCCATTTAACCAGTTTGAGACCGAAGACTTACCAACACCTATAGATTCTGCTAGTTCTGAAAAATTTTTTCTTCGTAATTGAGTATAAAATCGAAGATTGTTTGAGAAAACATGTTTTAAATCATTATCGGACATAATGTAATTCCTCCTTTTTAACAATAATACACTATAAATGAACTTCTGTCCATATTAATACACTATAAATAAAAAAAGTTCAATATAGCATCGACAGTTCATTATAAATGTACTATTATATTAGAGAAGTTCATAATAAATGAACTGAGAAAGAGGTGATATGATGAAAAAAAACGTAACAAAAATGCTAATAGCTTTAGGAGAGCAAGAAATGTCAATTCAAGAGTTGTCAAAAAGAAGTGGAATCTCCAGAACTACAATATCAGCTATTAAAGCAGGAAAAACATGTAGACCAGATATTGCAGGAAAGATAGCTAAAGCCATTAACAGACCATTAACAGATTTAATAGAAGCATAGTAATTTACATTCAAACTATCACCAGATCCTTCTGATCAGGTAAAAGAAAATCTAATCATGGCGAATCTGAAAGCCTAAGAATCTATAGTGCAAATTGTTCTGACGTCAGAACAGAAAGGAGCATAAAGCATGGTAATAATAAACGGGATTGAATGCCCTACGATGGTGACGATCAATAAGGCTGCAGAGCTTACAGGGGTATCGTATAGTTATATTCGGAGTTTATGCCTTACTAGGCAGATTGTATTTGTTAAAACCGGATGTAAGTATTTGATTAACCTGGAGAAGTTTGTTGCTTTTCTAAATGGTAATTAATATGCCGGACAAGCTATCATTTTACCAGGGAATTAGCGAAGTAACATTGTTTGACGATGACTTTCACAAGAAGGTTTACGGCTATGCCTATACTGACAATGACTTTCTTCCTGCAGTTGCTGCCAAGTTAACCGGCATAGGTCGGAAAGATATCATACAGGCCTATAATGAATGGTTCGCCAGGTGGAAAGCCGAAGATGATAAGGAAATGAAGAGTGTAGCAAAGTGGTATATAAAGGAGTGTGATAAGAAATTTGAAGAATTTCAGAAAGAACACCAGGGGAAGGCGGTGGAAGAATGGAAAGAAAGCCTACGGAGTTTGACTACAGAGGACTTAATCCTGCTATTATTGAACAACTCAACGAAAGAGGTGTGATACTAACTGTTGATAAAACAGGTTTTGAACCTTTTGAACCTTTTGAACCACCTAACATAAACCAATTAGTATCTTTTCCTATTGATGCTTTCCCCAGTGTATTTAGAGAATATGCAATAGCAGTTGCTGAATCCCTACAAGTATCAATAGATATGGTTGCTGTGGCAATATTAGGTTTAGCAGCTCTGTGTCTGCAAGGAATTTTCACTGTACAGCCCAAAGAGGATTGGCAAGAGCCTTTAAATCTATACATACTGATTATTGCCAGGCCATCAGAAAGAAAGTCACCTACCATGAAAGAGATAACAAGGCCGGTATATGAATATGTAAATGGCATAAATAAGGACAGGCAATCTGAGATATCCGAATACAACATAAAGAAGGATGTTTTATCAAAGAAAATTAGCCATCTAAAGGAATCTGTAGTAAGAAATAAGAAAAATGCATCAATGCAAGATATTCTGGACACTCAGAAAGAGCTAGAAGAACTGGAAGAGGTAGCACCATTAAGGATAATCGTTGATGATGTAACAACTGAGGCTTTAGTTAAGATTATGAAGGAGAATGAAGAAAGGATTTCTATTGTAACTGCCGAAGGTGGAATATTTGGAATGTTAGCAGGTAGATATAATAATCAGCCTAATATTGATATAGTCCTGAAAGCTTATTCTGGTGAACCTTACTCTTCTGATCGTATCGGAAGGAAGGGCGAGGGTTTAAATAATCCCTTACTTACATTACTTATCATGACACAACCGGTTGTTGTAGATGAAGCCATGCAAAATAAAGAATTTAGGGAGAGGGGTTTGCTTGCAAGATTCATGTATTCATTACCTGGTTCTAAGGTTGGTAAGAGAACATATAAATCTAAGCCCATAAGTCAGAGTGTCAGAGAAGATTATGATATCCTTACTAATCGTTTATTATCCTTACGTGACTGGAAATTTGAAACAGGAACAAATATAAGATTTAGTAAAGAAGCCGACAAACTAAGCGAAAATTTCGCAAATGAGATAGAAGGTAAACTATTAGATGATTATGAAGAAATCGAGGATTGGGCAGGAAAATTTCATGGTCAAACAATGAGAATAGCAGGGATATTACATGGTATTAAGCATTTACAGGCAGCTCCCACTACTTTGTTGGAAGGGCGGACAATGAATGAAGCTATAACAATAGGACGGTACTTTCTTGATCATGCAATAGCAGCATTTCAGATAGCCGGTTTAACGGATGCTCGTGAGATTAAGGATGCAAAGTATATTCTTAAACGTATCGACAAAAGGGACAATAAGGACAAAAGCATATCAAAAAGGGATTTATTTCAGTTATGTAATGGAACATTGAAGACAGTGGAGGACATGCAGCCAGGTCTTGATGAGCTTGTAAAACATGGTTATATAAGAATTTACAAGAATAATACAACAGGTGGAAGACCTAAAGATATTATCGAAGTAAATCCAGAATATGAATTGCAAAAGGTTCAAAAGGTTCAAAAGGAAGGAGATCAGAATGATTAAAAAGGAAATATGGATTAGGGTTAAAGTATCTGAGGAAAGCGAGAAGGTCAGGGCTGAAGTATGGGAGCTGAGAAACAGATTCCCAGGTGATTATGAAATCAAGATATTTTCAGAAGATACCAAGGGAATTAAAGACCTTCCTCAATCACATCAATTAAGCAAGGATAGCGTTCCGGTTTTAATTGCAAGGTTCAAAGAAGAGAATGTTCAAGTAGTTGAAAAGGAAGTTTACGTTGAGCCTGTACCGGAATGCAAGCCAGTAGAGAATGTGAGAGACTTGTTAGAACGAATTGCGGATTCTCTGGGAAATATAAACGATCAGTTTGAACGGTTAAATGACAACCTTGAAAATGTTACAGGTACCTTCAAGGGGAATGCGTGGATAAATGTATCAGCATCCGTCCATGAAAATTAAAAAAGCCCTTAACAATGTTACCAGCATTGCTAAAGGCTAAAGTAACCCGTCAACCACGAAAAGGAGAGTTACACCATAAATATATCATTGGTGAAGCTCCGGTGCAAGAGTAAAGGAGAGGAAACTTTATGGCAATGACATTTGAGGACTATTTGAGTGAATTAAGCGAAGAGGACTTCTTAAACTTGATTGATAACACAGCACTTCCAGAAGAGACAGGAATCACGATGAACCAGGCCAAGGCAATTATTAAGCATAATAACAGATCAATATACGCAAGTGTTAACGATGCCTTAAAACTTGGATACTTGGTTGCTAAGAAAGAGTATGAAGGAAATGATTGTCCAATGAATAATAGCAGCCTAATAGACTTATCGTGCGAAGTATCAGAGTGTAGCATCAACATCGAAAAGGCTAAATTAATCGTAGGGGATATTCTGGATAAATATAGCTTTTGTGTAGGTGGTCCGCTTGAGGATGATAAAAGAAAAGATATCAGTATCGATGCTGACAGAGTTATGACATACCTATTTATCGTATTTGATTATATTGTTTCCACGAACAAGCATTTAAATCTTATGCAAGATATGATTGTATTAAGTGATAAGAAGGTGGCACTATGAGTATAGCAGCTTCAAGAGACATTGCACCGGAGTTTAAAAGTATCCTGTCCAAATTACCTTTATTAGCACTGCAGGAGATAGAAAGCAGCTTCACAGAAGGATTAAGTAAGAAATCACATATTACACCTGCAGATCAGGAGATTATAAAGAGTTTTCAGGAAGAGAGAATATCCAGGCAGCATAAAACGGCTTTCATCCCTGAAACAAAGAAGTGCCCACGATGCAATACATATCATGCCCAGGACAAGAAGCACTGCCCGGAGTGTGGCCGGTACCTTTATAGCTGCGGTGACATTTATCAGCCAAAAGTAAGGAAGAAGGTGCAGCCATGAGTATGATAATAACAGTATCCTACGAAACTCAGGAAGAGCTAAAGACGGTGCTTACCCTTCTGGATCCAGTCATTAAGGATTGGAATAAGGCCAGTAAGAAAACCGGACAGTATAACAGGGTATACATAAAGACAAGAATCAGGGAGGGACAGGCTAATGGATAATGAGGACTTTAAGCAGTACATAATAGAGCAGCTTAACAGGATCCAGGATACAAAGATATTGAGAAGGATTTACCTGTTTATCCAGGCTATAACTGCATAGGAGATAAAGAGAAGGTACGTAACCGGTTGGCTGCGTACCTTTGTTTCTCTATAGAATAATTAATTAAATATATCTACGGTGTCGTCATCATTTTTTTTATAAAAAAGCTGAACATTCTTAATAGTAATAACATTAGACTTTATGGGTTCGCACTTAGGATAGTTAAAAATCACAAAATTCGCACCATTAATCTCACAAGACTTATTTACACTTTTATACTTGATTCCATCATACCCTAAATTTTTTATAAATTCTGAAATATACTGAGTGGGTACATAATTTATTGTATCTTCATCATTGACTATAGGGCTTGAAAATATTTCAGACAAGTCTTCGCATAATTTTATTTTTGAAGTACTGATGTCTGCAGGCTTTTGTGAAATAGTAAAATCAAATATTCTTAAATTTTCATTAACCATGATTTTGGCTATGCTAACATCAGCTCCTATTCTTGGTCTAACTTCGCTTATAGCAATGTCAAGATTATCTGTACAATATAGGTAAGGGATATATTTGTAATTAGCGCGCATATCTTTTGTCATTTTTATTGGTGGAACAAAACTCCCTTCCTTAGAGTATCCCAAAAAATTTTTTTCTTTATTGATGTCGTTGCAATTAGTAATTATCCTGGCTCTATATAAAAAGTCGTTAGGTTTAATAACTACTTGGGGGTTTGTATCAATATCTTTTAGAAAACTTAATACTGAGTTGTCAAGTGGGTTTCGATTAATATATTTAATTTCCTCGACAAATTCTTTAAGTTTATCGGATTGCATTTCATATTTTTTGTGTCTGATACATTCTCTACATATCCTAGGCTGATGTATACCTCTCTCAGCAAGAAATTCTTGTTCTGCGATAGTAAGAATAAATATTTTATTGCAATCTTTGCATTCAATAGATATATCGTTCATTTTTTACCCCCCATTATTTAATTAGCTGATATAAATATTGCATAAGACTTCTAATACACAAATAGTACAACATATTTCATAAAATCACCAGTAGCTTAACTTATTTTTTAAAGCGCAAAGTAATTAGTTATATTAACTTCTGTTTTATATCACACTTTAGTATAGTACAAATATTATGAATCAGAAATGAACCTTGCATACCTTTAGTAGAGATGATATAATGCAACTAGAATAAATAAAGATTAAGTACCCCAATGCCTTAGGCAGTGGAAGTCTTATTTTAAGACGTGGGAATAGCTATTCATCAATCCGATGATTAGTTGTTCCTGCGTCTTTTTTATTTGTTCCTCCTTTCCTGTTTTGTATAGATATTCTAAGCTCCTGGGCATGAGTTTAAAAGGCCTTTGCTCAAAACAGAGAGAGGATAACTATTGATCAAAATTAATAATAAAGGAGACAGGAAAGACATGAGCAAGAAATCAGAATTAATCCAGTTATTCAAAGAGTTTAAGGACAGGTACAGCACCATCCAGACCAGAATTGCAGAGGTACAAAAGAGTGATGCTTATACGGATATTGGAAGGGAACAGACTATCGGCAAGATATTAGAGGAATTTCAGCCAACGGTGCAGCTTTATCATGATAAGGCCATTGCTGCCATTGATAACGGCCTGACTGCTTTACAGGCAAAGTGGA
Organism: Anaerocolumna sp. AGMB13020; assembly: GCF_033100115.1. Lineage (NCBI taxonomy): Bacteria > Bacillati > Bacillota > Clostridia > Lachnospirales > Lachnospiraceae > Anaerocolumna > Anaerocolumna sp. AGMB13020. The sequence goes on from NZ_CP136910.1 coordinate 3,533,558, forward strand.
AGGCTAACAGTGCTGGCAGACTTGCAGATGCAGGGTATCAGATCGGGCTGGGGAATGTCATTAAGATGATTGAAGCCGGTGCTATCCATGACAGGGACGATATGCAGAATATCATTGAAACCTACAAGGATGATTACAATGCTATGGCCACAATTAAGAATATCCTTCCTAAGAGTGAACAGGCTATGGACTTTGTAGGACTCATACCGGTGGATAACAGAGAGCAGAATAAGCAGCTCCTGGGACAGCTAAGAAATAATGCAGATCAGCACATCAATGTGTATAGGATAGAAAATGCCATGAAGTCAAGAGATGCCTTCCAGGGTGCAAGTTCAATTGTATTTGCATTAGATGGTGCGATTGAATTTGCTAATACCAGGCTATCTGATGATCTGTCACTGATTCAGTAAGTTATATGCCCTATATGCTCTTAACCGGGTATATAGGGCTTCTTTGTATAAAGGATGGTGAGGGAATGAGTAAGTTAACAGCGAAACAGAAAGCCTTTGTTAATGAATACCTGATTGATCTAAACGCTACGCAGGCAGCCATAAGAGCTGGCTATTCCGTAAAGACAGCAAACGAGCAGGGAGCTAGGTTGTTAGCAAATGTTAGTATTTCAGAATTTATATCAAAAGCAATGGAAGAACGGAGTAAGCGCACCGGTATTACAGCCGATCAGGTGCTGAATGAACTGGCCATGATAGCCTTTGCCAACGGTACTGACTTTGCCCAGGTGGTGGAAGAGCCTATCATCGTTAATGGCCGTTATGTTAAGGATCCTGATACCGGTCAGCTTAGAAAGCAGGAAGTTGTAAAGATTGTTCCAACTGATAAGCTGCCAGATGATAAGAAAAGGGCTATAGCAGGCATTAAAGAGGGACGATACGGTGTAGAGGTATCCACCTGTGATAAGGTAAAGGCCTTGGAGCTACTGGGACGTCATTTAGGTATGTTTAAGGATAAAGTTGAGCTTACTACCCTTAACGAAGAAAAGGGCAAGCTTGACGGAATTATCGCACAACTAAGGGGCTGAGAGTAGGGCTGTTGCGACGTCGCAACACTGGCCGGAGATCTCCGGTATAGTTCCGTTCTGATGTCAGAACAGTTGCGCCGGCGCAACAAAAAGTAATTGACGAACATTGACAACTGAATATTGATAGTTGATAGAAAAAGGTTAATCAGAATCTTAATTTTTTTTAATACAGAAATTAATAGCTTGTGATAATATTAATTTAAAAAGTGGAGAGTGTTAAATGAAGATAAAAAATATTTTAAAGTATTGGATAGATATATTATTGAATGTTATTAATACAATATCATTAAGCATATTGGGCTATTATACTTTCGGACATAATATAAAAGCAGTGTTCATGTATAATATTGTACTAATAGCTTTCTTTATCTCTGGTGTTTGGATTTATAAATCGGACGGAATTAAAGAACTAGGAAAAGAATTAATTAAATCCAGCATTATAGCAATTATGTTTCCTATAGCTATGATGTATGTAAATGGTCAGTTTGATTCAGTTTTTTTTAAGAGTTCCTTAACAAGTATCTTTTACGCGTTCTTACTTAAGCTTTTTATAAAGGAAATAGATGCAAAATTAAAGGGGATTTCTAAAAAAAATACATATGTAGCTTATGTTATTGCAAGCATTACTTTTATATATATTTATAACATTACACATGAGGTTATCATGGCTATGGGATATGGTGCGGCAATTGTTTCTATAGTTAAGATAATTAAGATATCTCCAGAACATAATAAGAATTAAAATACATTTTTCTACCAACTATCAACATTCAGTTGGTAGTTTTTTTATACCCAAAATTAAGGAGTTGATAACATGAGTAATGAAGAACTGGTGCAGCTCATAAAGCAGGGAACGGATCCGGCCGGTAATATGGAGCAGCTCTACATAAAGAACCAGGGTATTATCTTTTCAGTGGTTAAGAAGTACCGCTACGCTTGCCAGAGTGACCACAACGGCACTCCAATCATTGAACTGGATGAATAATTAATGCATGAAGCCTATTTCGGGCTTGTAAAGGCTGTTAAGAACTACGATGCAAGCCAGGGAGTGCTATTCATGTCATATGCTCCTTACTGGATCAGGCAGGCTGTTAAAAGGTTCTTGGATGATTGTGGCCGAGTTATCAGGGTACCGGTGCATAAACAAGAAAAGGTATATCAGTATAACCGGTTAACGGCTCACTTCCTGCAGAACTTCAACCGGGAGCCAACTATCCATGAGTATGCCAGGTGGCTGCAGATATCAGATAAGGCGGTGGAGCAGCTGCAGCGTTTCATGTTCCGGGACAAGATCAAGAGCTTTGATGAAATGGTGTCGATCGGAGAGGATGAGAGCATAACCTTTGCTGATACGGTGGCCAGTGATACAGATCTGGAAGGTGAAGTAATCGAAAGAGTATCCCAGGAGCAGCTAAGGGGTGAGTTGTGGGACTTAATACGCATGGTGCTTAAGGATGATAAGAAAGTCCAGATAATCAAGCTTAGATACATAGATAACCTTGCATTAGAGAGAATAGCAGAGCAGTTTAATATCAGCAGAGCTGCTGTTGATCAGTCTATTAAGTACAGTATAAGGCTTATCAAGAGAAATGCCGGTATAAGGCGGTTGGCCATTGAAACAGGCCTATGGGATGCAGATAAGCCCTTTAGTGCGGATAGGGTGAAATACTGGTGCGAATGCAGCCGGTATAATATGTTGGATAAGAATGAGTTAAGATATGCCAGGCGCATGGGCTGGGTAGATGAAGAGCTGCTGCAAGGGTATTCATAAAGTGAGTATCTCTTCCGGAACGACGAATATCGTTCTTCCGAAAATGAACGAAGGTGTGTCCACGTTTGGATTGACCTATCTTCACACGAATTTCGTAGAGACATTAAGACGGCTTCATACGGTTTTCGTACTAAGGGAAGAATACTGACCATAATTATGTGGTGAGTAAGGTTTTCGCCTTTAATGGCTAATACATATAAACAGTCGTGGCCAATCTTGGACAGGGGAAGATTCTTTCTTTAGGACTACTGAAAAATAAGGAGTCCTTACCGTTCAACATCATGTTGAACCTTACAAAACCTTACTTAAAGTCATATATAGATATTCCGCTTTACTGCGTAAAACCCTCGACACAATGTCGAACCCATGAAAGGAGATCACATGAGAAATAACGAACATTACATAGACCCTACAGCTCATGCAGCCATTAAGAGAGCAGACTGACACCGCTGTCCAGTTGCAAAGCCCAGGCCTTGGGGTGATGAAAGGCATCTTACGGTGGTAGGGTGTCTTTTTGTTGTAATTTATTGTATTAAGGTATATAATGGAAATAAAATCTGTATGAGGAGGAAAAGTAATGAATAAAAAATACGATGTAGAAACTTTTACTATTGATGAATTTAGAGAGCTGATTGCCAATGGAGATGATACACACCACAATCAGATAAGAGTGACTAAAAGTGGTGAGGTTTTTCTATCTCAAGATATAGTAGGAGCTAAAGATCTTGAAGATATAGCTTTTAGATTTGAAACATTTAACAGGGGAAATGGATACATAGGGGTTGCAGCATCAAAAGATGATGATATTATATTAATGTATAATGCCCTAATTAACAACTGGAATAAAGCTGTTCGTAGAACATATCTAGATATGTGGAGAATTGAGCAGTAAGTAAAAACATTAAGCATCCTTCGGGGTGCTTTTCTTTTAAATCCCTCTAGGCGGTTGGTTTTCTCTTGCTGAAAAATGGGAGAGGGTGTATAATTATGGTAAAAAAGGTTAAGGGGATATATATTGTATGCTAAGAGATATGGAAACACTATTAAATACTGTATGTAATGAGGAAATAAAATTATACTTAAAAGAAGCTCTTAATTGTTATAATTTCGGAGCATACAGAGCTTGTATAATTATGACGATGATTGGGGGCGTACATGATTTACATAATAAAGTAAAGGATTTGGCACCTAGTAACAGAGATATCGCAGTTCTTGAGGCAGAGATAAACACCCTGAAAAATGATTTAAAACCATATGAAAGAACACTAATAGAAAAATGTGCTACAGAAAAGATAGACATCCTTAATCCTAATGAAGCTAAAGAATTAATTCGCTGTTTTGATACGAGGAATGATTGCGCTCATCCAAGTGATTACAATTGCTCTGCAGAGAATGCACGCTATGTTTTTACAACTATAATAGACATATTGGCTTCGAAACCTATATTATTAGGACAACAACATCTTAATACCTTAGTTGCAGATATAAATAAAGATATTTTTTTTCCACGTAAGGATAAACTGGAAATTCAACAGATAGTTAAACAACAACTTGATAGATATAGTAGTAGAATTATTAAACCTTTAGCTAAGAGACTTGTTAAAGAAATAATAAGTGACACTTCGCGTATAAATAGTAATAAACAGTTTTTTCTAGCAAATATCGCTTTAAGGCTGGAAACAGATTTTGACGCCATAGTAGCGCCTCTATTTATTGATTCAAAGTTTAATTTGGATATAATGCATATGGTATCAGCAAATGAAAAAATGATAGAAACTTTATCAAATGAAAATATAAAAAGATTATTAAGCATATTGCACAAGTATACTCAAAATGACCTAGGATACAATTCTTTAGTTGTTGATATTTATCAATCAAAACGTTTAGATGATAGTGAATTGGATGATAATATAGCTGATTCACTAAACACGGGATATGAGCAAATGAGTGATAATCAGAGTTTAATATGGCTGGAGACTACTTGTAATGGTAATATTAGTGAAAGACGTTTTAATTTGTTAGTCAGTAAATATAAGAATCGTGTAATAAATAACCTTAAATTCGCAAGCCAAAATTATTTGAAAATATTGATCAAATGTAATGATCAAGAATTAAATACAGTAGTTATTAAAAGCATCATGGATAAAGTGGCTGAGTCAGATTATACAGTTAGCAATCCAGCTACGAATGAATTTGAACAATTGGATGAAGAATTCATTCGTAATTTATCCGATCAGGATATAGAATATATTATTTATCATATAGTAAAAGGTGCAGAGGGTTATGGGCGCGAAGTAAAGAGGGTTTTTGATACGTTTCATAATGTATATGTATTTAAAGCTTTTTGTGAAAAAATTGTGCCAACTTTTAATGAAATTAATTTAGAAAATTTGCTTAAAGTTAATTTATCAGATCATGCAATTGCTAAATTTGTGGGTCGAGTTAAAACTTCTATTAAAGGGTTCGCTGCTACCTTTGTTGAAGTTGCCGAAAACTTTATTTCTAAAGTAAATACAGATGATCCAGAGCAAGAATGGAATCAAATAATATTGACCAATGTAATATATTTTATACAAAGAGAGGAAACGGAATCCAATTAATTGGGATATGGTCATGGGATTTATGAAATGGAAAGACTGTTTACTAAGAATAGTTTTAATAGAGTTGGTATTGTGTTTACATTTATAGTATCTAGTAATTGACTATGATGCTAAAAATCCTTAAAATTCTTTTCCCAAATAATTCATGATACGAAATTGTTGTGATGTTGTTGTGAAAAGTTACATAAAACAATAAAATCTATGATTGATTACACAAGTTAATATTTAAGAAATGCAGTCAATATAAGAAAAATTGAAGTGTGACAACCTATAAAAAGCAATCATCATTACTCAAAGAGATAAGGATTACTGCAACGCAGGATGTCTTATTACAACTCAAAACAATTCAGAACCTCTCAGGACATTTGTCTTGGGAGGTTTTTATGTTGAAAATTATGTTAAAAAAAGCATAATATAGTTATGAATTCTTTTGAAATATTATCTCAAAGATGAAATTGTGAAAGGTTGTGTATGAAATGGAAACGATTGAATGTAAATATTGCGATACAAAGATATCATATAAAACATCTGCAAATTTCATTATTTTTTGTCCTAATTGCAAGCGCAATATATATTTGGAATGTGAGTATGGTTATGGTCCTGTAACACCCTGTAATATACTTTTAGGAAATGAAAAAATAGGAACAGTAAATGTGGACGAGAATAATAAATATTTTCTGGAGTATAGGTTTGAAAAAATTAAGCTTAATAAAGGATACTTAGACGCATTGTGGGAGGCAATTGAAATTGTAAAGAAAAAGATTAGTCCTAATTAGTCCTTATAGGAAAACAAAAGAATCAGAATTAGTTCAAAGTCATAAAGTGAAATGATATTCTTTTGATGGTGAAATATTAGAAATAGTATTTGATTCTTGAGAGAGGTTAATTGTGTTCGAACCGTCTGAGAGAAAATGAAATGGTAATATATGAACGATCTGTTTGTGATAAAGAACTTTTTAAAAAGCTATTGAATAAGTTGGATGTGGTTTTGCTGTATGGCAAGATAAATGTGGAAGTGAAGTATTCAATTTAGTGAGGAGAAGACATGAAGTACACTAATTATAAGATGATAAAAACATATGGAGGACAATCTATTGGAATGTTTGGGAATGACATTTATGCTTATGAGGTGCTTACAGGAATATGTGATGTCCCAGGATACTATCAGATAACAAAACACGAATATAATACATTTGATGAATGGAAGGATGAAAGTACAGGAGAACTTGGTACTATGTATGAAATCCATAACAGAAAGCCGTTGTGTAGTGGTTATAAGGATAGTACAGAAATTAAAAACGTTGCAAAAGAGTTTGTATGTCCGATTTGCGGAAAAGATTTTTTGGTTGAAGGAGGAATAGTTCCTAACCATATAGATATAAAACAAATATGCCCGGATTGTAATAAAAAACCGGAACCAAAGATGGATTTAATGTTTGAGATTAAAAAACAACTGCAGCGGGTAGAAATTAGGATACGAAATTTAGGCTCATTATTTACATCCTATTACATTGATCCATATTCTAAGTTAGATATGAGAGGATATGTTTCAGTAGGAAGCACAAGCTATTATCTTAGAGTTAATGAGAGAGGTAAGTTGATAATTGAGTATCATGTGATAGACAAAAGAAAGGCTGCATATTGGATATTAAGGGAATTGTTGTATTCTATGGAATATGATTTGTTGTCAAAAGAAGAAAAATATGATATCCATACGGATGAGGTTATAAAAGAAAAGTGTAGAGACCATTTTAAAAAAATGGATTTAAATTATACAGAATGGTATGAAAAGAACATTGGTATTTTCAATTTTGATAAAATCTTATAAAGAGTTTATTAGGAAATTACTAAAAGATTTTTCAAATACTAAACCAGGAAAAGTAGCTTGGGATAAAAATAAGGAATACATTTATCTTACCTAACATGACACGAGAAAATGGTGGTTTGAATATATCATAAAGAATCTGCGGTTATTTTTTTATGATTAAATAGAATGGCACTGTATTAGTCTATGATGTTACAAAAAAAGTTAAAAATAGGAAATTCTAATTTAATTAAATAAGTGACATGAAAGGATAACAGAAATGAAGTTCAAATACAGAAGAATTCAAGATAGTGATGCTCATTTTTTGACTCAAATTTTTTCTAATCCTGAGTATGAATTGTACTTTGCAGAAAATGACACAATAGAAGAAGACTGGATAGAAAGATTTCAATATTATAAAGATATCGAATCAAATATAATTATAGATGGAGCCAAGCCAATAGGGTGGATAATGTATAAATTAATAGATAATGTATGTGATTTATATATTGTAGTACTACTCGATAAAGAAAGACATAAAGGTTATGGAAAAGAAATATTTAGTGACTTGTTTGAAGCATATCCTTGCATTAAAAAGATAAAGTTAGATGTTCAGCAAAGAAATATAAATGCGTGCAAATTCTATCAGAAGTTAGGATTCAGAATTGTATCAGAAGAAAGACAACCTGTACGTGATAGCAGTGAAATGTATTGTAATATGGAATTAGATATTTGATGTTTTTAAGTGGTTTCACATGTACATGAACGATTGTTTTAGAACATAATCGAGATTATGAGAGTACTGGTTCGCCGGATCTTAATGAACAGAATGATTGGATGAATAGGTTGGCGTGCATAAAGATGGAACTGGATGGGACAAGGAATCTAGACATAAATATAAAGAAGGTGCAAAAAGATGGCTAGGAAAGCCACATATATATGATGAGGTGAAATTCCTTATTTCTTAACGATAACAGATTTATATTTGGAAGCTGAGAGGGAAAGTTACATGATAACGAAAACAGAATGGAAATGGACGAGAGAACCTAAAGAATATTCTATTTCAGAAGATCGAATTGAGATCATAACAAATCCATACACAGATCTATGGCAGCGAACATACTATCATTTCAGAAATGATAATGCACCTTTACTACAGATGAAAACAACAGAGAAGTTCTTTTCTTTCGTTGTAAAGACCAAGTTTGAGAGTAAGATGCGTTTTGATCAGTGTGGTATCGTTATGTACCTTGATAGTGAAAATTGGCTGAAAGGCTCTATTGAATATGAGAATGAAGAATTTCAGCATCTTGGAAGCGTGGTTACAAATAATGGCTATTCAGATTGGGCAACAACTGAGATTGATGCGCGAATCAAGTCTATGTGGTACAGATTCAGCAGACGGGAAGATGATTACTGCATTGAATGCTCTGAGGATGGAAAAAAGTTTAAACAGATGAGAGTCTGTCATATATATAAAGCTACTGGCGAAATTCAGTTTGGAATATATGCTTGCAGCCCGGAGGCTTCTTCTTTTAAAGCCACATTTACGAATATGGAAGTTACTGAATGCAAATGGCTGGCACATGATGGCCAGGCACCGGATGAAGCATAGAAGTCTTAATTTTGTGCGTGTGAAATCGTGCTAAATCGCATATTTGCTGACTTCATCAAGTTGTGGAATTAAGAAAAAGTAATAACATTGACTATATTAAAATACCTCATTATTGTTCGAAAAGTAGTTCTGAAATTTTGAAATTAATAAAAAATACTCCTAGTGTCACGTGTACTACTGTTTTTGTAGCTAACAATTTACCGAATAAGGAATTGTTAAAAAAGTATACCAAAAAAGTAAGGAAGGTATATTGCACTAACAATTTGGAGGAAGAAGATCATATTACTGACTATGGGACAATTTTGACAAGATTTAATATTGTTAATACAGAAGATATTAATACGGAAGTAGGTGGTAATGCTAAAGAATATTTTTACATAATAAGAATTGAACTTGGATAATGAAAATAACATTTTCCCGTTTTGAAGAAAAATAGTAGTAGTTAAACATTGACAAATAATAATTCAAAATATATAATTACTAGAAATTTATATAATAAAGGCATAGAAGAGAAGAGTAAACTATTTGCGCTTTTACAGAGACCTCAGGATGGTGAAAATGAGGAAAGTTATAAAATGGTTGAATATGGCCTCTGAGTTGCGTACCGAAACATATTGTTTAGGCTACGACGGGTGCACCCGTTACAGTGATAGACTATCGATGAATCATTTCTCATCCGTAGTTGATAAGACCTATATCGTGAGGTATAGGTGAATTTAGGGTGGTAACACGAAGCTTCGCTCTCGTCCCTGAAAAAGAAATTTTTCAGAGAGGAGGGCTTTTTTATTTGCTTTTTAAAAATTTAGATTTGTTATCACAATAAAAATGAAATGAGGAATGTTATATGAGAAACATTTTAGTTGGTGGTGCATGGCCATATGCAAATGGCTCATTGCACCTAGGTCACATAGCTGGGTTATTGCCTGGAGATGTAATTGCTCGGTATCATAGAGCAATAGGAGATATAGTATATTATGTATCAGGTAGTGACTGTCATGGAACTCCTGTAGCGATACGTGCAAAGAACGAAAATAAATCACCACACGAAGTGAGCGATTATTATCATGAGGAATTTAGAGATTGTTTTGAACGATTAGGATTTAGTTATGATGTCTATACGAAAACTTCTTCAGAAGAGCATATGAATTTTGTCAGACAGTTTCATGAAAAACTTTATAAGAGTAATTATGTTTATGAAAAAGAAGCTCCACAGGCATATTGTGATTGTTGTAATAGTTTTTTGGCAGATAGGTTTGTGAATGGAAAATGTCCGGAATGTGGGAATGATACAAGAGGGGATCAATGTGACTTTTGTGGAACAGTATTAGAACCAGAAGGATTAGTAGATCCAGTTTGTGCTGTTTGTGGTAATAGAATTTCGTTTAAAAATGCAACTCATCTGTATATTGCTATTTCAAAAATGGAGGCTCAATTAAAAGAGTTAGTTAATAACAATCCTAATTGGAGAAAAAATGCAATATCATTTACAAATCGCTATATAAATGAAGGATTAAAAGACAGGGCACTTACGCGTGATTTGGATTGGGGAATAGACGTTCCAAAAGAAGGATTTGAGGATAAGAAAATTTATATCTGGGCAGAAAATGTTCTGGGATATTTATCTGCCAGTCAAATTGCGGCAGAACAAACTGGTGATGATTATAAAAAGATATGGGGAGTAAATGCGAAACATTATTATGTTCATGGAAAAGATAATATTCCTTTTCATACTATTATTTTACCAGCATTGCTTATTGCCAATGGAGATGGATGGCATTTGCCAGATGAGATTATATCAAGTGAATATTTGACCTTGGAAGGCAGAAAAATATCTACAAGTCAGAATTATGCAATTTGGGTAAAGGATATTATAAATAGATATAATGCTGATTCTGTTAGATATTACTTGTTGGCAAATGGACCCGAAAAAAAGGATGCAGATTTTTCATGGCGGGAGTATGTGAATAGCCATAATGGTGAGTTGCTTGGTGCATATGGTAACTTTATCAATAGAACACTTGCTTTTATCAATAGATATATGAATGGAATTATTCCGGCAGGGAATTTGAATTCAGAAATTGAGGTGAAAATTGATCAGCTATTTTGTGAAACAGGAGAAAAAGTAGAGGCAGGTAATCTAAGGGATGCCATTGATGGAATATTTGAATTTGTACGATATGCAAATAAATTCTTTGATATTGAGCAGCCTTGGATTACAAGAGTTACAGATGTTGAGGCTTGTGATAACACACTTTTTAATTGTGTTCAAGTTATAGCTAATTTAGGAATATTGCTACATCCTTTCTTGCCATTTTCATCTGAAAAGGTTTGTAAGTGGCTAAAAATAAGTAATGTATGGGAAAAGCAATATGTATTGACCGGTTATCAATTACCAGAAATAGAGATATTATTTGAAAGAATTGATAAAAAAGTGATTGAAGAGGAAAAAGCCAGATTGGAAAAGCAGGAGGAAGTATAAGATGAATCATTTAGGTACAAAGACTCTTGAAACTAAGCGATTAGTATTAAGACCATTTAAGGAAACTGATGTTGAAGATATGTATCAGAATTGGGCAAGGTGTTTCAAGGCTTTTTTAATGCTTAGAAATAGGCTTTTGTTGTGAGTTAATTTATTTTACTAATTATAGTTCTATGATTTCTGCTGTCTTTTTCCTGGTAGATGAAAGAACGTCCGCATAAGAGATAAGTATAGATTAACAAATATTGTATATGCCTATTGACATTACAAAATGATTTGATATAATCAACTGTAATAACATAAGAAAAGCAAAGACGGAAAAAGTAATTTATTGGAACCATACAGAGAGAGAAACATTTGGTGAGAGTTTTTCATGAGAGATAATAAATGAAAACCATTCCTGAGCTGTAATACTGAATTAAGTAAGTGTTACCGTATGACTGCGTTAAAGTATAGGATTTGTTAGAATCTGAAGTGAAAAGTTAAGGTGGAACCGTGCATTAGAATTTATGCACCCTTAAATTAATGGTAATATGCCATTGATTTTTGGGTGCTTTTCTTATGTTGAAATTTATTAAATGTCGTAAAGGCATATTTTGAAAGGAGAACATAAGAAATGAAAGTTAGTATGAAAGATGGAACGGTAAAAGAGTGTAAATTTGAGGAGGAGTTAGGAAAAGAGGCATTTTGGCACACAGCTTCGCATGTTCTGGCACAGGCAGTTAAACGTATTTATCCTACTGCAAAATGCGCAATTGGACCGGCAATTAGAGATGGATTTTATTATGATTTCGAATTTGACTTTATTTTTTCTATTGAACATCTGAAAAAAATAGAAGATGAAATGAAAAAAGTGGTAAAGGAGAATTTAATATTACAGAGATTTGAATTGAGCAGGGATGAAGCAGTATCACTGATGTCAGAGAAAAAGGAACCGTATAAAATCATATTGATAAATGATTTGCCAATTGGAGAAAAAATCAGTTTCTATGAGCAAGGTGAATATGTTGATGTATGTGCAGGGCCTCATATTTCTAATACAAACCTGATAAAGGCATTTAAATTGACAACGATAGCAGGTGCTTATTGGAGGGGAAATGAACAAAACAAAATGCTCACAAGAATCTATGGTGTGGCATTTCCTAAAAGTAATCTACTAGAAGAATATCTTGAGTTACAGGAAGAAATAAAAAGAAGAGATCATAGAAGACTAGGGAAGGATTTGGGACTATTTGCACTATTTGAGGAAGGCCCTGGTTTCCCGTTTTTTCTTCCAAATGGAATGATACTAAAGAATCTATTGATAAATTATTGGCGAGAAATTCATGAAAGAGAAGGGTATCATGAAATATCTACTCCGATTATTCTCAATCGAGATTTGTGGCAGACATCAGGACATTGGGACCATTATCGTGAAAATATGTATACTACAGTTATTGAGGATATGGATTATGCTATTAAGCCTATGAACTGCCCAGGGGGGATGCTGGTATATAAGCAAAAGCCACATTCTTACCGTGAGTTACCAATAAGAGTAGGAGAACTAGGTTTAGTTCATAGAAATGAAAAATCAGGTACGTTACATGGATTAATGAGAGTACGAAGCTTAACACAGGATGATGCGCATATTTTTATGACACAAGAGCAGGTTACACAAGAAATAGTGGGCGTAATTTGTTTAATTGATGAGGTTTATAATAAATTTGGATTCAAATATTCTATGGAATTATCTACTAGACCAGAAAATAGTATTGGTAGTGATGAAGATTGGGAATTAGCAACGGAGAGCCTTAAAACAGCTTTAGAAGTAACAGGGAAAAAGTATGTTATAAACGAAGGTGATGGAGCGTTCTACGGCCCCAAGATTGATTTTCATCTAGAAGATTCCATGGGGAGAACATGGCAGTGTGGAACAATTCAATTGGATTTTCAACTACCACTTAGGTTTGGAGCAGAGTATATAGGTGCTGATGGTGAAAGACATAGACCTATTATGATCCATAGAACAGTTTTTGGATCGATAGAACGATTTATTGGAATATTAATAGAGCATTATGCAGGAAAGTTTCCTTTATGGCTGGCGCCTGTTCAAGTTAAAATCTTACCGATTTCTGACCGTTTTATCTCATATAGTAAAGAAGTGATGAATGTATTAAAAAAATCTGGTTTTCGTTGTGAAATGGATACTAGGGCAGAGAAAATTGGCTATAAGATTCGCGAAGCACAATTAGATAAAGTACCATATATGATTGTTGCCGGACAGAAAGAAATGGAAAATGGTGTAGTGTCAGTTAGAAAAAGAGAAGTAGGAGATTTGGGTAGCATTGAAATAAGTGAATTTATCACGATATTAAAGGGTGAGTCGGAGGTTTGAAATGAAGGCTACAGTTGTATTGATTGCGGATGATGAAGTTGAAAACTACGGTAGAAAAATACTTCTTGAAGCTCATCGTATTGGGAAGGTAGGTTTTGAAATGACAAGATTACCATTTCATGTATCTTTAAAGCAGCCATTCGTAGTACCAAGTCTTGAAGAAATCGAAGGTTTTTTTGATGAGTTTATAGAAAATGTAAGTTCTATCGAATTGAACTTTGAGGAATTAGTGGTATATCCTAATAATGCTCTTGGTGGAGAACCATCTGGATGTTTAAGTATTAGAGTTAGAAAAACCATAGAGCTTGACCATATCCAAAAAGATTTATTCGCTAATTTAGAGAATAGATTTGGTCCATGTCCAGCACCGTTTGATGATAATTATATTTTTCATATGACAGTAGCTATTGGTAAAGCGCCCTATGAAAACTACGAAAAGGCATATGATATATTATGTAAAAATAACTATAATAGAAGTTTTAAATTCCATAAAATGGGACTGTTGTATTATGACAATGATAATATTTTACCAGGTACTTATTTTTGTTATAAAACGGTTGAATTGAAACAATCAAAGTAAAAATTATATTATTAGATTTGATGTGGATGTATTGGGGAAAAGAAAGATATTTATAGAAATATTATGGGTATTTCAATTCAAAACAACGATTCAGAACCTCTCAGGACATTTGTCTTGGGAGGTTTTTGTATATTTTCTGTGTGAATTGTGATAGAATCTCAATTGATATGTCGGATATATTTATAAATTAACAGATTGATAAAACTATTTTGGAGATGCAGTATAAATGGAACCATATTATTATAGTCAGATGAGTAAACAGCAGCAGAGAATTTATCAGGTCATTAAAAGCGGTCTGGAGTCTCTCTCACAGAGCTTTGATGTGCAAAGAATTGATGGAACAGAGCTAAGTGATATTTTTTACAAGTTAAGATTGGATTACCCAGAAATATTTTATGCTTCAACATTTCATTATTCTTTCTATAATGATTCTACGTTGATAAAGATAAAGCCGGTTTATTTATTTGAAAAGAATAAAATCAGAGAGCATCAGCTGGCGATGAGAGCCCGGGTGGAGAAGCTTGCCCGGGTAGCAAAGGATAAAAGCGACTGGGAAAAGGAGCAATATATTCATGATTTTATCTGTGAAAATGTGACTTACGATAAGCTGAAGAAACAATATTCACATGAAATTCTAGGCCCATTGGGGCAGGGAGTAGGAGTGTGTGAGGGAATTGCGAAATCTGTGAAGATTCTTTGTGACCAGTTGTCTATTCCTTGTATCGTTGTTATTTCTGAAAATAACCCGGATAAGAATATCAAATATCGTCATGCCTGGAATGTGATTAAAATCAACGGCTCATGGTATCATTTAGATGCTACTTTTGATAATTCCTTAGGAAAAAAAGAAGTAAGGTATGATTATTTTAATTTGGATGATAAGAGCATTTTCAAGGATCATGAGCCGGTAATATACAAAATTCCGGTATGCAGTGCGGGTGATCATTTTTACTATAAAGAGAAGAAGCTTTCTTTTACCAAGCAGGAAGATATAGCAAGACGCTGCCAGCAAGCAATAAAAAAAGGAAAAGTGCTAACCTTTCATTGGAGAGGTGGTTATCTCACAAAAACGGTCTTAGAAGAATTATTGCATAGCATAGCTGAGGCGGCCAAGGAAAAGAGCAGGCACTGCCAGGTTTCTGTAAACTGGCAGCAGGCAGTCATTCGTGTGAAATTCATTCAGGAGCAGATAGAGAATTCAGTGAAGATGGATGATGCATACGAAGAGGAGAATGATACAGCACAGTAGAAGCCGTACTGCAATTTGCGTAAGAGGGGTAAGCAGGCTATAGGATTCTGAGAAATCTTAGTAGTAAGCCTGCAGTAAATAGACACACTTAAGATCCCAGTGGAGCAATTAGACGGTTTTACAGTTCTCATTCACCGTCAGAAAAATAATTATTATACAATAAAAATCTCAGTGCAGAAATGTTCTGGGATTTTTTTATGCACCAACAGAATAGGTGTAATGTAGCTTTTAAGCTTCGTTGCTGTTTTGGGACGATTTTTGATACAAATTCACCCAATAAACCTTACAGGTATTTACAAAGGAGTGCGAAAATGTATATACTTAGTACGGAATACGGACAAGCAATAGAAAGGATAGTGAAGTCAACGGAGTTGAGAGTTTATGAACGTATGTTTAAGCAATTTACGGATAGATGTATTGTCAGTGTGCTACATAGATTACATCTTCTACACCTATTTGACTACATTTATGTATTTAGAGACGGAAAAATCGTAGAAGAAGGAACCATAGAACAGTTGAAAAAGGCTATTTTAATGAAAAGTGGAATCAATATATGCAAATAACAGAGTAAAATATGCTTGAATACAAGATAAATTATTAGTACTAATGATACAATACTTATTTTTTAGACTTAATGATAATACACGAGAATCAAACACAAACGTTGGAACTGTCTCGGATGAATAAAAATTATAGGTTCAAAATAGTCGTCTTAAGCTTATATAAATAAAGCAAGACGGCTATTTTTTATTTATATAATATATATTTCTTTTTACAAGCTGGAATTAAGATTTTATAAGATCATTATATATGTTCCATGCATATTTCAAGGTACTGTTAAATATTTCTTCTTCATTTTTTACTATTATAGAGTATATCTGTTCTTTTAAAACTTCCATGTCATTAATACTTATCTTATCACGCAGCCAATCAAGATCGATATCAGAGGTAATATGGTTATAGTAATCAGTGGCTATATAATTAGCAAAAAGATGCATTAAGGCATTGTTCATTTCTTCGCCTCCTTTCATGCTTCATCATATTCGTTGCTTTCCAGAAATCCGTAAAAAATATTTCGGATACTACTATCTGTATATTTATTCTATCCGATTATTAGAATGTCCTAATTGATAAAAATGTTCCTATTTGTGAACCATTATATCATAAATTGTCAGGTATAATCAATAGAAATGTTCCTGTATGTGAACCGTTTTTTAGAAAGGGACTAATACTAATAGAGTTAGGGGAATGTAAGGAGGATATGCATGACAATGGTTTTACAAAACGCTGATTTATATTTGAACTTGAAGAAAATGAGGAAATCCAGCGGCTTATCTCAGTATGAGTTAGTTGCTCAAATGCAACTGCTTGGAAGTACTATGTCACGTTCTACTTATGCCAAGATAGAACAAGGAAGTAGAAATATAAAAGTTACAGACATAGTGGCATTAAAGAAAATATACAATGTTGATTTTTCGGAATTCTTTGAGGGGATAGGAACCTGCTAGATAAGATTCAAGACGGTGGTATACGATATATTTGAGGAATACTGCGAGAATGCCTATGGAATGGGACATAAGATTGGAGGATATAAGGGAGCAGCACAGCTTACAGAGTATTACCAGAGCAGTACTCCCATTGATGTCAAATCAGATGTAAGCTCTGTGTTGCTTTTTCAGCTTAACAGTGATTATGCAATGGTCATTTTTTTGAGACCCGTAAACACGATTGGATTAAGGTTATGTGGGGAGATTCTGGTGTTGG
This sequence comes from Anaerocolumna sp. AGMB13020, assembly GCF_033100115.1. Classification (NCBI taxonomy): domain Bacteria; kingdom Bacillati; phylum Bacillota; class Clostridia; order Lachnospirales; family Lachnospiraceae; genus Anaerocolumna; species Anaerocolumna sp. AGMB13020. The sequence continues at coordinate 3,550,830 of NZ_CP136910.1, forward strand.
AAATTTCTCGATTAAGCGAAAAGATCTGAAAAATTGCGATTTTAGTAATGTGTTTTTTCAATGGGATTGTTCGTAGAGCATTTATTCAAAGCGGATCAAGCGCACTCTCCATTTTTCCATTTAAGCCGAATTAACACGAAAGGCCATGAGAAATCTGATGCTTTCTCATGGCCTGAAATATTCTAGAAACTGCATCTCAGTTCAAACTTTGCTGTTTATTACAATTTAGCCAGATATTTAGCAGTACGAATCATCTGGCTGGTAAAGGAATTTTCATTATCATACCAGGCAGCAATCTTAACCAGGGTATCCTCCCCCAGTGCTGTAACCTTTGTCTGTGTTGCATCAAACAGTCCACCATATGTCATACCGATAATATCAGAAGATACCAGCTCCTCCTCTGTATATCCATATTGCTCAGAACGGGATTGCTTCATTTTCTCATTGACCTGAGCTGCTGTTACTGAGCCCCTTACAACCACTGTTAATTCAGTTAAGGAGCCGGTCATAACCGGTACTCTCTGAGAGGTACCATCCAGCTTACCGTCTAAGGAAGGGATAACCAGACCGATAGCTTTGGCAGCTCCCGTTGAGGTTGGAATAATATTGCTTGCAGCCGTACGTGCCCTGCGCAGGTCTCCTTTGGCATGAGGGGCATCCAGTGTATTCTGATCATTGGTATAAGCATGTATGGTGGTCATAAAGCCTTTTCTTACAGGTGCCAGTTCGTTTAGGAAATATGCCATGGGAGCAAGACAATTGGTGGTGCAGGAAGCAGCGGATACAATAGCATCCCTTTTCGTTAAGGTGTGCTCGTTGACTCCATAAACAATAGTTGGCAGATCGCTTCCGGCAGCAGTAGAAATCAATACTTTCTTTGCCCCTGCATTAATATGAGCCTGAGAGCCTTTTTTGCAGGCAAAGAAGCCGGTACATTCTAATACCACATCTATACTGAGCTCTTTCCAGGGAAGGTTTGTAGGATCTTTTTCTGCATAGATTGGTATCGTAACGCCATCTACGATTAAACTGTTTTCTGTGTAAGAAACCTCTTTGTCATAGCGCCCTTGTGAAGTATCATATTTTAGCAGATGTGCTAGCATCTTAGGGCTTGTCAGGTCATTGATCGCTGCAATTCGATATCCTTCTGTGCCAAAAAGCTGTCTGAAGGCAAGCCTTCCTATTCTTCCAAATCCGTTTATTGCTATGTTATTTCCCATAACATCCACCTTTCTTTCTTTATTTTACATCCTTATTATATTGCTAGCGGTTATGTGGTACAATGTTAAAAATGAAGCATTTAACTATACTATCTGTCAGGAGAGAAGCATGCCCCAATATGATCGCCATAAAGGCAGAACTGTGTTAATTGAATTTATAACAGCCGAAGCTTTTGAGAGCCTTCCTTATGCAGAGAGATTTACTCTGATCTTTCTAACAACAGGAAGTATAAGCGGAACTTTAAATGACCGTCCGATAAAAATTACTGCCCCTGGTATCCTGTGTATATCAAAAGACGATAAAGTAGAGATTTTTGAGAAAGAGAATGCCTTTGCCCAGTCCTTTTGTTTCCATCCAGTTTTTCTGAACAGTATTCCGATAGCAGAGGGACAGGACTATATCGCAACCAAGTTAAAAATACGAACAGGAATATCTCTTTTTGAAAGGGATGGCCTGCACACAGGAGTACCGCTTATTACGGAAAAAGCCTATCCGCAATTGTTGGAGTGGTTCTTCGTCCTGGGAACAGAGGTGTATGCTCAAAGTGATTCCAGGTGGGTATGCAGAATCAAGCGATACCTGATACAGATACTCGGGCTGCTTGAGGATTTGAACCGCCAAAGTGAACAATCACCCGTTGATATTGTATTGGAATATATACATACCAATTATTCCGATAAAATCAGCCTTGTGGATTTGACAAGCTGCGCTCACTTAAACCGGGTATCCTTAAATAAGCTGTTTCAGGACAGATGTGGCAATACAGCAATGGGTTATCTCCTTTCCCACAGGCTAAAGGTAGCCGGCGACCTGCTAACCCATACAGGTATGAGCCTTAATGAGATTGCACGCTCTACAGGGTTTGAGTATGATACCTATTTTATCAAGCAATTCACTGCAAAGGTTGGGATGTCACCTACAGTCTATCGGAATACTACCCGCGAGATGGCGGCGGCTTTATAGATACTTTGAAGAAATAAAATTAAGGGATGACATAATGCCAAGTATATTGTAAAAGGGAAAAGGAATATTTCGATATGCTGTAGATAATTAGCAACGAAGTAGGTCTAAAGCAACCTACTTTGTTATTGTTTAGAGTTTATTTCTAAAAGTATTGATTTTCATGATAAGGTAAAATGAAGAAAATTATCTTTATCTATTTCTACTCTTCAGATATGATATTAAATCATCTGCAGCTAAACCTGAACTGCTATTTTTTGAAACAACATTATCTGAATCAATTGATAATGCTGCATGCGCTGAATTATTATTAATTATATATTGACCATACCCTAATCCTTTGCATACATAAGTGTTGTTATCGCTAGATAAGAAACCATTATATTTTTCTAAGAATAACAGAACTTGTCCGTCTTTGGTTAAAATCGGATCTTCTTCGGAAAATGTTTGTAAAACATTTATTGTTTTCGATTCTAGATTACCTTGTACGATTTCATTAACATTCACCTCTGAAACATAAAATTTTGTACCAACTTCATCAATTATTTCAGGGCTTCCATAAACATTCCCAAGAATAATTAACTCACTATTATCCTGTAAGTTCTCAATAGAGGCAGGTACGAAGTCTAGTTTGAGGTGAACAGAGTTTTTATTAGGTGTGTCGTATGTAACTACAGTTACTAAAATAGTCATTACTACTGCTAAGGCATATATTCTTTTTTTCATATTCTACCCCCTTATTAATAATTAGAATTAACACCATCAATATCATCTTTTTCTGGTTTAGCACTGCCTTTGTACCCGGAGTTTCTCATTAAAACGGTCATATCACTTATATCATCTAACCGAAAGGAGTGTCCCATTTCATGAGATACAAGTTCAGCTCCGTTTCCGCTAAAAGAACTATCGTAATATTCATTTAATTTTATATATGAGTTGTCAGGAAATAGAATTGGTATTGGAGCCTGACAATGTCCGTGCCAGCCTGTATTACCATAGTCTTTACTAGTAAATTCTATATTATAGTGGGTATAGAAGTCCGTTTCTTTTGAAACATATATTCTAGCACTGCTTGTGTTCCATGCACTAACTCCACTAGTAATAATGGAGGAATAATTTTTAGTTCCATTTTGGAGATAATAATACTTCAAGCTGTATTGGCTGGTGTTAAAATTCTTAGATCCCCATAGAATTGAGTAAGCCATAACTTTATTGGTTGAGACATAAGTACCGAAAACGAGTGCTAGTAACAGAATAATACTGAAAATTCTTTTGATGTGTTTCGATTTCATTAATAACTCCTCCTTCATCCAATTTGTTTTGTAATCCTCATCTTACCTTATTTATGTCATATTAAAATTCGTTGAATTTTAAATATAACCTTAATCAGTAAATAGTGATAGTACTAAATTACTTGTTATTATATAAGTAATAATTACTATCTATCTTTACGGCAATAGCTTTCTTGTATTCCTTGTTTTTGATATCATATATTTCTGTCTTGCTATCTAATATGCTTGCATCCCCGTTTCTCATTTTATAATAGGGGCTACGAACATTACCTTGTAATTTAAACTTGGTGGTACCAAGCAGCTCTCCAATTTGTTCTTCTGAAATGGCAACTCTTTCGTTGTTTTCATTATATTGACACTCATATGTTACTCCCTTTAACTTTAAGTAATCTCCCCATTTTAAATTTGAAAATCCAAATCTATCCAAACGAAATCCCCAAATTACTGTTGCAAGAATTAATAGTGAAAGAGTTATAATTAAGAACTTATGTTTTTTCATAATAAACCTCCAAAAATAATTTATTCTATGTAGTTGCATTATATTTATTTTAGCAATAATTACATTAAATGTAAATGTTTTCTGTCTATTCTACGATTTTTATGCATATTCTATGTCTATTTTCGGATGTTTAAATTAAATATAGAATAAAAAACTAATATAACATAAAAATTATATGATTAAATTAACGACAAAAAAAAGACTTAATAAGCTTAACGAGAATAAGAATAGCACTTGAAATCGTTGTAAGGGGCATATTTAACTCAGTAGAAAAGTCTCCCTAGATATTGTAGTTTGTTATATATATAATTTACTTGCAGGATAGATACCTTTAGAGGAATATGGCAGTCAGAGCGCTTTATTCGCCCTGTAAAATACAACGAAACGAAAAAACGATATGTTAAGGGATGGAGAAGGAAATGAAAAATATAACAACAAGACAATTCCGAATACTTGCAGATCATATGGAAATCTATCAGTTCATGACGAATATTTATGAAAAGGACTGGAGAAACGGGGTTCCAGCACCGTTTTTTGAGTATGCTTTATCCTCCTCCTGGATGGATAAGTCCTATACGCACAGAAACCGGATATGGGAGGATCAGGGGGAGATCGTTGCCTTTTGTTTTACTGAAAATCCGGTAACAGATATATTCTTTAACCTCAAACCTGGATATGAAGAGCTTGCAGAGGAGATGGTTCAATATGCAGATGAATATATGCCGCATATAGACTCTGAATTTCAGCTAAGGTTATTTAAAGGGCAGAAGGCTATTATAGAAGCAGCCAGAAAGCAAGGCTATCAACAGGTCGGTGAAAATATGGATATGATTTATGAATACGATAAACCACTGGATTACAAGCTTCCAGAAGGGTTTCGTTTTGTAGAACAGGGAAAATTCGATGTTGCCAAATCTATGGAATGCTGCTGGAAAGGCTTTGATCATGAAGCGGAGGAAGGTCCCTGGAATGGAGATGCAGAAGCGGGATATCATTTATTGCAGGCGCCTCATGCCACCAAGCAGTATGCCGTTGCAATTGAAAATGAAGCCGGAGAATATGTCTGTTGGGCGGGCATGTGGTGGGTTCCGGAAAATAATCTGGCATATATGGAACCTCTTTGCACCATACCTGAATACCGAAAGATGGGTTTGGCAGCAGCAGCTCTTTCTGAACTATATCGTAGAATGAAACCTTTGGGAGCTACTCATATGACCGGAGGCAGTAATCCTTTCTATGCGAAGATAGGCTATAAGCCGATGATTAACTGGACCTGCTGGAAGAAAGAACAGTAAGTACTTATGTTTGTATATAACTACCAAAGAAACAGCTGATTTACCTGATACCTCCTATCATTTCATTCATTGTAGTTTGGATTTTAGTTGTTTATACTATTATACAAACTGAAAGGCGTGATTGTAAGAAGAGTATAGGAGGGCAGCGGATGGATGAAGCGAAAAAAATTGTATGTACCTTAATTATTCCCAGTAAAATTTACAGGGAACTAAAGGCGGAGGTAAGGGAACTCTTTGCAGAAGAGGAGGGGGTATTTTCGGTACAATTCCCGGCAGATACGGCAGAAAATACATTTCTGGGAGAGTTTATCTGTGCCTTTTGTGAAGTGGTATTAATCATGAATAACCCCAAATATGAAATTACGGAAGAGTGTCAGTTAAGCACTGAGCTGTTAAGGTTTGGCACCTCGGAGGAATCTTACTGTCTTTTGGTGAATATAAAATATCCCGGTTCTGATAAAGTACATCATGACACACTGTATTTTAAAGAAGTATCCCAAAGCTTAGGGTTTTACACCTTTGAACTGCTGGGGGATCAGACTCTTTTTTCCATAGATTAGTAAGGTCGGAAGCTGCAGGGAATTCCTGTAGCACACGGATTTAATGTTGCGTAATTCGATTAAGTATATAGCTGGCGCTTTATGCCTTTGGTGGTTTGGGAGTCAAAGTGTACTGCATTGGATTGGCTTGCCTTATTATAAAATAGTCAAGTTGGCTTTGATGTTCTGAAAGCAGACACCAGGAAAAAAATGAAGTAATGGCAATGGCTTCTTGTGGTCCTATATACTGTACTTCTGCTATTTGTCAAAATAGTGATTGGGGAGGGGTCAAGCCGGTAGTTGAATTTCGGAAATTGAGTCTGGTGAAATTCCTCTTTCAGTATATCTACTATGCTTTTGGAACGGTACTTTTTATGTTGATTTTAATTTGGGGCAGAAGGCAAGTGATATTTGGTTTCACAAGGAGAAAATCCCATATGGAGGAATTGATATTCCTGCCTGTACTTCGTTGGAGAGCAGCCTTTTAGCTTGCGAAAGACCTTTGAGTAGTAATTGGGGTCTGTAAAACCTACATTAAGAGCTATTTCTGTTATGGAGATATCAGAACCTGTAACATAGAACAAGCTTTTTTCTATACGGTATTCAATTAGATATTCGAAAAGTGGAATCCCCATATATCTTTTAAATAAACGGCAGCATTCGCTTTTGCATAAATTAATATGTCTGGCAACATCCTCTAACTCAATCTTTAAAGTAAAATGATTCTCTAGATAGGTTAAGATCTGTTTTATTCTTTTGATATTCTGTTCCTCAAATTTTTTCGTTTCTTTTACCTGGTGTGGTCTGTTGCTTGCAAAGGTACGCCAAAGCTTCAGCAGCAGCAACTGTGTATCCAGCTCTCTGTAATAGCTCTCCTGTTTCGTTATGACAGAAAGCTGCATTAAATAGCTTATAATCTCAGTATGCCAGTTTTCTGACAAGTCGAAATGGAAAGAAGAAAAGCTTGTATCCTGTTGAAGGGGATTAACATATTTGTGCTGAATAAGACTCCCTTCATAGCCATAAATAATTTTCGGATTGAAGGTAACGGAGAGATAATTACAATCTTTATTCTTATCCATACGCCCTGTGTGCAGGGTATTGGAATTCCCAAAAAGTGCCTCCCCCTCGGTGAGATAAAAGATATCTTCATTAATCTGATAAAACATATTTCCTGAAAGAACCAGTGTAAATTCTATTTCTTTATGCCAATGCCATAGGAAAGAACCAGAGGTATACTTAGAAAGTGTTTCTTCGCTTACCAGCACAGGAAACTGATAGCTGCCGTGTTCCTTTAATTCTTTCTGTGTCGGGTCTGTTATTATTTGAATTTTATTTGTAGTTATATTTTGCAGGTTATCCGTTGTGTCAATCTTCATAGAAGGTACCTCGTTTCAATTCAGTTCATCATATAGAAAATGTAATTGATATAATCTGTAATTCTCAATTTATTACCTGAATATATAATGATTGTAGCGTATGCTAGTTCGTTTATCAATGAAAACCGCAATATTTTCCCTATATATCGCAGAATATTAAAGGTTTTTCTCTGATAAGCTGATAAACTGTTAATTAAGACGGAGAACTGAAGACGGAGCATATATGAAAAACACTGTACCATTATAGGAGCCAGGGAATAGCAGTTTTCAGACACGTCCAAAGGGAAGGAGAAAGATAAAATGGATTATTGGATGATTATAGCGGTATTATGTGCGTATGTTGTTAAAGGACTTTGTGCCTTTGCCAATACCTTGGTATTCAGTACCATACTTAGCTTTAGAACAAGTAATTTAAATATTACGCCGATTGAATTGATTGTAGGATATCCTGCAAATGCAATTATAGCCTGGAAGGAAAAGAAGTCTCTTCAATGGAAAATCTGGATACCGCTTTCCGTCCTTGTAATCGCAGGAAGTATACCTGGGGCGTTATTGTTAAAAAATGCAGACAATAGAATCATTAAGATTTTTTTTGGCATTGCGGTAGCAGCCATTGGTGTGGAGATGTTTTTTCGTGAGAGCCGGCAGGTAAAGAAGAAGTCTTCACCATTTGTTTTGTGGATAATAGGTGCTGTTTCGGGACTTCTGTGTGGATTGTTCGGTATCGGCGCCTTACTGGCCGCATATGTTGGACGGACAGCAGATAATAACCAATCTTTTCGAGGAAATCTCTGTATGGTGTTTTTGGTGGAGAATACCTTTAGAATTCTATTGTATCTGGCAGCAGGAATTATAACCCCCGGCATAATGAAAACGTCTGTTTTTCTGCTGCCCTTTATGCTGATCGGACTGGGAATTGGCAATTACCTGGCCCGTATCCTGGATGAAAGGAAAGTGAAAAAGGTGGTTATCCTTTCTCTGATAATATCAGGTGTCTGGTTAGTGCTAAAGAATATAAGCTGGCTGTGATTCAATTGTACTCCAGAAGCTGAGATTCATGTGTAATACTACAGCTATGATTCATGTGTAATACTGCAGCTATGATTCATGTGTAATACTGTGGCTGTAATTTTTATTGTAAATCTCAAAAGATTTGACAGATTTCCCGTTTATGTGATATGATTAATATAACTGATTTAGAGATATTGTATTAAAGATGCAAATGGTAGTGAAGATATGATAACAGCAAGTGTCATTCGTAGCGAAAGTTAGGAAGGATACCTGCTGTTTTTTTTGCGTTCAAATCAGTTTAAAAACATATTAAGAGAGGTAGCGATATGCCGCAGAACAAGAGAGAAAGTATGATTTTTACAGTAATGATGTGTTTTTTTATGGTGCTTTGGATGAGCATCTATAATGTTTCCCTTCACATGAAGGGGTTGTCCCTGACAAGTGTAAAAGAAGCCTGGACGGGGTTTCCTATTGCCTTTATAGTCGCCTTATGCTGTGACGTATTTATCGTTTCGGGGGCTGCCAAAGGATTTGCCTTCCGTTATCTGCTCAAAGCAGAAAGCAGCAATATACAAAAGGCCATAACAGTGTCCTGTTGTATGGTAATACCTATGGTTATTATCATGTCTTTATATGGGGCTTTTGAAGCTTGTTTTCAATCGGGGGCATGGAAGCAGCTTCCGGTTATCTGGATGTTCAATATCCCAAAGAATCTTATAATGGCACTTCCCCTTCAGTTATTACTGGCAGGTCCTATAATCAGAAGACTTTTTAGAAAAGCATTTCCTGTAGGGAAGGTACTGGATTAAACATTGGTATTCAGGGGGATTAAGGGAGGATATTCTGGCAAACATTCTCCTTTAAGTTTTCCTTCCCCCAATTGCACATTTCTGACAGGACAGGCATAAGTGACAGGCCTTTTTCAGTTAAGGTATATTCCACTTTAGGAGGAATCTGCTGGTACTCTGTCCGTATGATGATATCGTCCTTTTCCAGTTCCTTCAGCTGAGTGCTGAGCATCTTGTGGGTAATTCCCTTAATGGAGCTCATGAGCTCGCCGTATCTTAACACTTCACTTTTCCATAACCAGAACATTATAATAATTTTCCATTTCCCGCCTATGATGGACAGGGTATATTCAATGGGCCTGGAGCATACTTCAACTTTTTTGGGCATGTCTTGCTTCCTTTCGGGGAGTATTATTTAAAAAGTGCATACTTTTACTTTATATCGAAATATATTATACTATTTTAACATACAATGCAAATAGGTTTCTGTAGGCAGAAAGATGGTAACGTAAAAATAAAAGTCAGAATCGTATACGTGCAAGAGTGCGAAGACAGGAGTGAAGAATGAAAGAATTAGGAGCAGAAGAATTTAACAAGAATCCGTTTCAATTGATCGGAAGGGAATGGATGTTAGTAACCGCCAAAAAAGGGGATAAGATGAATACCATGACAGCCGCCTGGGGTGGTTTGGGTATAATGTGGGATAAAAACGTTGCTTTTATCGTAATAAGGCCCAGCCGTTATACGAAAGAATTTATTGATAGTGCAGATACCCTTTCTCTTACGTTTTATGATAAAGAGTATAAAAAACAACTGGCTTACTTAGGAAGCGTTTCCGGAAGAGATGAAGATAAAATATCAAAATCCAATTTTACAGTGGTGTACGAGGGAGAGACACCCTACTTTAAGGAAGCAAACCTGGCAATTATCTGCAAAAAGCTGTTTCGTCAGGAATTTACTCCGGACTCTTTTGTTGAAAACGGACTTGCGGAGAAATACTACCCAGGGAAAGATTATCATACTCTGTATATTGCAGAGATAGAGAAGTTCCTGGTAAGTGAATAACATCATTGTGCTGGAATATTAAAGGAGTGCATCCGGACCCCTGTCTTAGCTGACAGAGGTCCTTTCTATTTGTTGTAGTGAAAAATATTGAAAAATAATTCGAAAAGAATGTCGAAGAAGGAATATCTTATAAATTATCTTAAGAAAAAATTTTAGTATTGATAGTAAAAAAGGGTATCTTTAACAAAAACATATTGATATAATACAACTAACTATATTGTTTTGTATGCTAAATAAAAGGGTTGAAAAAGAGTCCAACTGTTCCTATTTTTGGCCGAAGGAGTTAGGTATGAGAAAGTATTATATTGATAATATTCGTATCCTGTGTATTCTGCTGTTGTTTCCGTATCATACAGCGATGATATTTAATAACTATGGTGAAAGCTGGTATATACACAGCAGGGGATCAGAGGCTGCCAGTTTATTTCTTATAGCGGTATACCCCTGGTGGATGGCACTCTTATTTGCCATGGCAGGAATGTCTGCGGTATATGCACTGAACAAAAGAACAGCCAAAGAATATCTTAATGAAAGAATACATAAGCTTTTAATCCCAACGATAGCGGCGATACTTTTACTGGTACCGGTGCAAACCTACATAGCAAATCGAACCTTTAACGGGTACAGCGGAAATTATTTTGAGCACCTTAGGTTTTTCTTTCGTTTGACTGATTGGAGCGGATACGATGGGCATTTTACAACAGGGCAGCTTTGGTTTACCCTCTATCTCTATCTATATTCCTATTGTTTTCTATCTCTTATGGTATGGTACTCAAAAAGGGATAAGAAGCTTAAGGGGGAGAAGTTCACCTTAATAAAGCTTATTCCTATGTTCATACTGATTGCGCTGGTAACACCTGTTTTGAATATTGGGGGTAAGAGTATCAGTGAATTTGCCGCTTATTTTTTATTGGGATACTTTGTTCTTAGTATGGAAGAGGTTCAGGAAAGACTTAAGAAGTATAGTGTTTTACTGGCGGTATTCTGGGTAGCTCTTATACTCTGGCGCTGCATCATGTACCAAAAGGGATTAGGAGAAGGGCTGTGGTGGGAGCTTGAACAGAGGCTTCTTGCCTGGGTGGGAATACTGGCCGTCTTGGGTATTGGAAGGCGTTATCTGGAGTTTAATAATAAGTTTACTTCCTACTTTACACCGGCAGCTTTTCCGCTGTATATATTCCACCAATCCATTATTGTAATAATAGGTTATTTTACGATTAATCGTATAGACGGGTTATTAACCCAATATGTTATTATATGTCTGGCCTCCTTTGGGTTAACGATAGCACTGTATGAGTTATGTAGACGGATAAGGGTCACCAGATTTCTATTTGGAATAAAGAAATAAGCAGGAAGAAAAGAGGTAGCAGATTATGCTGTGCCGATTGGTGATTGATATGAGCACATATCTCTGTACAAGGTCTGATGGGACGAAGCCTGTACAGAGTATTGGTTGAATAGAATTGTTGTTTAAGCCAGCAGTAAACTAAGATTCGTCCCCATTGGGGCTTGTACTTATAAAATACTATTAATATATTTTATAAGGAGATTCCAATGGATAATAAAAGTTTTCGTAATTATATTGTATTTTGGTTAAGTCAATCCGTATCACAGTTAGGGAGTGCAATGACAGGATATGCACTGATTGTATGGGCTTATAAGCAGACGGGCTCAGTACTAACAGTATCATTGATGTCTTTTTGTTCCTTTGCACCTTATATTATTGCCAGTTCTGTTACAGGACCGCTCATAGACAGGTATAAAAAGAAGACAATTATAGTGCTTTCTGATTTGGCAGCAGCGTTGAGCTCACTTGCTGTTCTGCTATTTTTGTTGCAGGGAAAGCTTAACTTAGGACACATATATGGTGTTAATATAATAATTGGGTGTATGAATTCATTGCAGTCACCAGCAGTCTCTGTAGCAGTGAATAACATGGTGCCAAAAGATAAATACAAACAGGTAAGCGGAATGGATTCCTTTTCCGGAAATCTGGTGGCGGTAACAGCGCCTATGCTGGCAGCTTTTGTATTATCTGTTCTGGGACTGGAAGGTGTTATCTTTATAGACTTAATCAGTTTTCTTTTTGCTGTTGCTGTCTTAATCTTTAAAGTTTCCATAAAGGAAGCAGGGGATAAGACAAAGGAGCAGAAAGAAGCTTATTTTTCTAGCCTTAAGAGTGGGTATTTATATCTAATGGAGAATAAGGGGCTTTTGTTTATTATGATAAGCATTGCTTTCATGAATTTCTTTTCCAGACTGACTTATGAGAATGTACTGTCACCTATGCTTCTTGCCAGAAGCGGAGGTGGTGATATTGCTTTTGGCATAGTAAGCGCTGTACTTGGTATAGGCGGTTTAATAGGCGGGATTCTGGTATCTGCCGGTAAAACATTTAAAAGTAATCTGAAAATGATCTATTATTCGGCAGCTTTTAGTTTCCTGTTAGGGGACCTTTTGATGGGACTTGGGAGAAATGTTTATTTATGGGTAATTGCTGGGTTGGCTGCCAGTATACCAATCCCCTTTATTAGTGCTGGACAGCGTATCCTTATGTATGAAAAAATACCAAAGGAGATGCTTGGCAGGATATTCGCAGTACGTAATGCCATTCAATACTCGACGATACCTTTGGGCATATTGCTTGGAGGAGTACTGGCAGACTTTGTGTTTGAACCATTTATGAGTTCTGGAAATTTGCTTGCAGCTTTTCTTGGCAGTCTGGTAGGAAAGGGTAAAGGCAGCGGAATGGCAGTAATGTTTCTGATAACAGGTATATTGGGTACAGTATCAACTCTGATAGGATATCACAGTAAAGAAGTTCAAAGTATGAAAAATAAAGAAAAATAGCCTACACAGTAGTTTTTGGGAGGGAGAATGGCCTAGATGATAGAAGTGAAATTTTATGATGAAATAGCGGACGAGAAATTAAAGTTTGCAGTTATCCTGACGAAGACAAAAGGGAAATGGGTATTTTGCAAACATAAGGAACGCATTACCTATGAAATTCCAGGAGGGCGAAGAGAACCTGGAGAGAGTATCCTTCATACAGCTATGAGAGAGTTGTATGAAGAGACAGGAGCTCTTTTATTTGACATTACCCCTGTCTGCGTTTATTCTGTTGTAAGAAATGAGGAGATGAAAGCCGATGACACAGACAGCAAAGCAGAGGCGGATGAAAGCTTTGGCATGCTCTATTTTGCTGATATTGAGGAATTTGAGGGTGAGCTCCATAATGAAATTGAATCCATCTTAATTACCGAGGAAATGCCAACTAATTGGACATATCCACTTATTCAGCCAATATTATTGGAATATGCGAAACAAGCTGGATTTTTCTAATAAAATAATAAATGTTCTTTAAAATTAATAATTAGCAGGAGGCTTAGAATGTATCAGAAGCCGGAAATGATATTATTTGACTACGGACAGACATTAGCAAGAGAAGAGAAGTTTAACCCGGTAAGGGGGACTCAGGCGATGTTAAAGCATGTAAAGAGTAATCCCAATGGTGTTACTGCTCTTCAAATACAGGAACTGGCAGATACATTAATCGAAGAAATTGCAAGTACGCTCCTTGGGGATAGCAGAAGCAGAAATCTTCTGGAAGTAAGCAATCATGTATTTCACCGTTATCTGTATGAATATTTTGGGGTGGAATTTGCAGAAAGCCCAGAGGTAATGGAACGTATTTTCTGGGATAATGCAGCAACGGGAAGGCCTACAGAGAATATTGAGAAGCTGCTGCTGCATTTGCAACAGATAGGAATACGTACCGGAGTCATAAGCAATATTACTTTCAGTACGGATACCCTTACAAACAGGATCAATGAACTCCTTCCGGATAATCATTTCGAATTTATTCTGGCCTCCAGCGACTATATATTTCGTAAACCTCACGGGAGGATCTTTGAAATGGCTCTTGCGAAGGCAAAACTTTCAGCGGAGCAGATATGGTTTTGCGGAGATAATCCCATATGTGACATAGAAGGAGCTTATAAAGCGGGGATGAAACCTGTCTGGTATACGGCCTGTATATTCGAGGATATGGAAGTAGCTCCAGGTATACCTTATCTTAAAATTGATGATTGGGAAGAATTAATACATATGTTATAATAGAAGAGGTTGCGGCGTTAGGAATTGACCTGTACTGTTTTCAACAGGATAATAATGCTGCAACCTAAGCTATTCGAAGTATTGCTGCCATGGGTGGCTGAAGGTGAGGAATATATGAAGAGACAATGTAGTCTAGATGAAATATCAGACGGTAAATTATACAGTGCCAACGATTTGGTGGAAGCCAGCTGCAACGGATGTCATGGAAGGGCTTCCTGCTGTCACGGCATGGGGAATTCCATTATTCTGGATCCTTATGATACCTATAGGCTGACAACCGGCCTTAATCTGTCCTTTGAACAATTACTGGCAGGTAAGCTTGAACTGAATGTGGTGGATGGAATCATACTTCCCAATCTTAAAATGATAGGCGCCAAAGAGCAATGTTCGTTCCTGGATGAGAGAGGAAAGTGCAGTATCCATAACTTCAGATCCGGAATATGCAGAATATTTCCCCTTGGAAGGGTTTATGAGAACAACAGCTTTCAGTATTTTCTTCAGACCGGAGAGTGCAGAAACAGCAGCAAGACTCAGGTGAAGATAAGCAAATGGATAGCCACAGAGGATTTAGAGAGAAATGAGAAATTTCTTATAAGCTGGCATTATTTTATTAATACTGCAGAAACAGCAGTAAAGAAGGCAGCAGATGAGAAGAGAATCAAAGAAATCAACATGCTTATACTGAATCTCTTTTATCTTATGAAATATGAGAAGGATATAGATTTTTATCAGCAATTTGAAGCAAGGCTTTCAAAGGCAAAGGAACTCCTTGGAATATAATATCAATACAGTAGAGCTATAAGAGCCCTCCGGTTATTTAACAGTTATAGAAAATATGGCAGACTTGTATTGAGATATAATGTGCCCTTGGGATAAATAGAACGGGATTGGAGTAAATGAAATAATTATTATAGAGTTTATTGCATACAGGTCATAAAGGAGTAGTAGGACATGGAACGAAAAGAACTGGTGGAATTATTACAGGAACATAACCAGGAACATCTATTGTGGTACTATGACAGGCTTACAGAGGAAAAACAGGCAAATCTTGCAGCACAGCTGGAGAAGCTGGACTGGAGGCTCTTAAAACTTTCTGAAAGTGGAAATGTCAGTCAGAAGCGAGGGGAGTTTAGCCCCCTTGCCGGTTTGAACAGAGAGCAGATTGAAGCGAACCGGGAAGCTTTTGAAAAAGCAGGACTAAAGGCTATTCGGCAGAATAAAGTAGGAGCGGTCCTTCTGGCTGGAGGGCAGGGTACCAGGCTTGGCTGCAGCGGACCGAAAGGGAATTTTAATATTGGCGTGACCAGGGAAATTTATATCTATGAGTTGTTATTTGGAAACCTTCTTGAAGTGGTTCATAAGGCAGCTGCCTGGATACCGTTATACATTATGACCAGTGATAAGACGCATGAGGAAACGACCAATTTCTTAAAGGAACATCAATATTTTGGTTATAATGAGGCTTATATTAAATTTTTTGTCCAGGAGATGAATCCTTCCGTCGACTATGATGGAAAACTCCTAATGGAAGCACCGGACAGGCTGTCGCTGTCTCCCAGTGGTAACGGAGGATGGTTTTCCTCCATGGTAAAAGCCGGATTGCTGAAGGATCTTGAAGCCAGGGGGATTGAATGGCTGAATATATTTGCAGTTGATAATGTGCTGCAAAAGATCACAGACCCTCTGTTCTTAGGAGCGACTATATGCTCCGGGAAAACAAGCGGAGCTAAGGTGGTCAGAAAGGCAGAACCTGGTGAACGAATAGGTGTATTGTGTACGGAAGATGGTAAGCCATCTATTGTGGAATATTATGAAATGACGGAAGTTATGCGGCAGGAGAGAACGCCCTCTGGTGAGTTAAGCTATTCGCTTGGTGTTACCTTAAATTATCTGTTCAAACTGGATAAGCTGAAGGAAATTTTAAGCAAAGATCTACCGATACATGTGGCAGAGAAGAAAATACCTTATCTGAATCAGGAAGGGGAATATATTCAGCCGGATAAACCCAATGGATATAAATTTGAAGAGCTGGCATTGGATATGATACCTTTATTTGAGGAGTGTCTTCCTTTTGAAGTAATCCGAGAAGAGGAATTTGCTCCGGTAAAGAATGCTTCTGGGGTTGATTCCCCTGAAACTGCCAGAGAACTTCTTAAGAGAAACCATATTAAACTGTAACGAGGTTATCCATAAAGAAATAACTAATCACATATACGACAAGGCGAATAGTATAAAACATAATATAAAGAATAAATCAACATATATGGCTCCAAATTAACTGAAAACAGTTGCTTACTGACTTTCAATGGGGTAATATTACAGTAGTATTAAATATATATTCTGTTTGTATCATACAAGATGTTAGACTGCTTCTGCAGACTCTGCAGAGGACATGAATAAAAAGGAGGCTATTATATGAGACGAAGGCATGTTATGAATGCGTAGCATCAGCTATTGCATTTTTAGAGAATAAATATGTTATAGCTGCTGCTAATCCTAAGATTAATATTATTAGGAGGGCGCAATGGGCTATAGGAAAGCAGAACAGATTCTGCCGAATGAAATTATTGAATTGATTCAGAATTACGTGGATGGAGAATGTATCTATATTCCCAGAAAAGAAAATAACCGACGGGACTGGGGAGAGAATACCAGTATCAGAGAAGAATTGAATGAACGAAATCATAACATCTATCTTGACTATAAAAACGGAATGAAAGGGACAGAAATTGCCGACAAGTATTTTTTGTCCATTAAGAGTATACAACGTATCATAGGTAAAATGAAATAAGAAACAGGTGCAGCTACAGATTTTTTGTTGCTGCACTTGTTTTTTTATAAAAAACTATGAGGTGGCATAAACCTTCCACAAATGATATGCTGTGAACAAAAAAGGAGGGGTGTTGTATGCTATCACCGCATCATAAAACATGGCTTATTCGTTTACCAAAGGCTATGTAAGTTTAATAATCAATTTAATAAAAATTAAATAATATTTTATCTTAAATAGCCTTTGCAAATCAGCTTAGAAGGAGATGCAAATGAGCTATTATATGATACTGCCGAAGGAAGCTTACCATATTCTTAGAAACTGTCCCAAATGCGGCTGCGGGTCGCGTTTTATCAGTACCAATAATTTCAGAGTAAATGCCAATGGAAACCGGATAGACGTCTGGTTAATCTATCAATGTGAAAAATGCAGGCATACTTATAACCTTACCATTTATGAGAGGATGAAGCCATCATTTTTAGCAGGAGAAGAATACAAAGCTTTTTTAGAGAATGATAAGGAATATGCGTTAAAGTATGGAATGAATAAAGGGATTTTTGAGGCTAACAGAGCACATATCGATATTTCTAATATAACCTATCGTTTAAAAAAGCTTAAGGAAGAAGCGGAGGGAGTAGTAGTAATTCAAAATCCCTATGGTCTTAAGCTCAGAACGGACAGAGTGGTGGCAGAGCTATTAGAAATCAGCAGGAGTGCTGCCAAAGAGCTGTTAAAGAAGGAAGAGACCAATAGTCAAAGCTATTTGGGTGAAGAAACCATTCTGCACATCACGGTTAGAGCAGATAGCAGATAATCGGTAATGCCGGCAGCAGGTATAACAAATAAAACCCCGAAAGAGGAAAGTTCATAAAGGAGCTTTCTCTTTTGGGGTTGTTTTGATATAGCAGTACTTCGATAAAAAGGTGGCGCTTCGCTTAACTATAACAAACCTGTTTACAGTTTACACGGGTTTAATCATAATAAATGGGCCTGCTTCCATTTATGGTATTGTCAAGGGAATGATTAATAAAGGCAATTGCATCCTCCCAGTTTCCCTGCTCTAACTGTGTCCATAAAGAAAAGGTGTTACGGTAGAGAGCCTCTATTCCGTAAAGGGTACAAAACCGTTCCCATAAAGTTAATACTGGTACTTTAAAAGACTGAAAGATCAACGGCAGCAAAGTATTACCGGATACCAGTGCAAGGTCGTGATGAAAACCAAAGGCTGCCAGGGCTGCCGTTTCATGAGAAGTGGCATTATGTATTTCATTAAGCCTGTTTTGAAGCAACACAGCATCTTTCTCGGTAAAATGTGTTCTGCAAAGCTGAACGGCAAGTACTCCAAGCGCAGCACGAACCTCTAAGATGGAGCGAATCTCCTCATCACGAAAGCGCCCTCCATTGTAGTTCATAATGGAAATCAGTGTATCCAGAGTACCATTCTGACGGTAATCAGCGACAAAGGTTCCTACCCTGGGCCTGATAATCAGAAATCCCTTCTTCTCAAGTTCTGTAATTCCACCATTCACTACTGCCCGGCTTACCTGCATGGCTTCTGCAAGCTGACGCTCTGGTGGCAGCTTTTCTCCTATCTTTAATTTACCCGATAAAATCATATGCTCTAACTGTGTAATAAAGAGTTCCTTTAAGGAGGGAGAACATAATTTTGTGAATTCCATAACAAATAACCTCCTGTGCTATTGGTATGACCAGATACCAGAGCGCTTTTTAAAGTAATTATATTGTATAAAATGATAAAAATCAATAGAAATAATATATAAATATATTGAATAAATACAATAAAAGTTGACTTATTTACAAGATAATGTTAAAGTTATAACAAAGTATAGACGCTGAGATGCTCTGGTATGACCACAGGGAATGGCGGAGGGAGGAATCATATGGAGAATTTCAGAATTCTCGAAATCAAAGAAAGTGTTTTTGCAGATAATGACAGGCAGGCAGTGAAGCTAAGAAAAGAATTAAAGGAAAAAGGTAAGTTCTTATTAAACCTTATGTCCTCACCGGGTTCTGGTAAGACTACGACTCTGACAAGAACCATAGAGGCACTAAAGGATGAAATGAAGATTGGAATAATGGAAGCTGATATTGACTCAGATGTGGATGCCAGAAGAATATCGGAGACAGGAACCAAAGTTATTCAGCTGCATACCGGTGGCATGTGTCATTTGGATGCTTCTATGACAAGGCAGGGACTGGAAGGTTTAGGAATAGAGGAGATAGATCTTGCTATTCTGGAAAATGTGGGAAATCTGGTTTGCCCTGCGGAATTTGATACAGGTGCTTCTAAGAATGCTATGATATTAAGCGTTCCGGAAGGAGATGATAAACCTCTCAAATATCCGCTGATGTTTTCCATATGTCAGGTACTGCTGATTAATAAAATAGACATGCTGGAGCATTTTAATTTCGATCTGGAAGCCTGTAAGGAACGTGTAAGAAAGATAAATCCTGAGATTACAATTATCCCTATTTCTGCCAGAACAGGAGAGGGTATTACGGAATGGACAGAATGGCTGCGAAAAGAAGTAAATCAGTGGAATAGCGGTAAATCAGTGGAATAGCGGTAAATCAGTGGAATAACGGTAAGTCAGTGGAATAGCAGTAAGTAAGTGAAATGGTTATTAGCATAGGCAGCAGGAGAAAAAATAAGCTTCTGCATACATAGCCCTGAAACGATATAGAAGGATAAAGATAAAGAGCTAAGCGAAGAAAAACAAAGTATATTAGCTAAACGAAGAAAAACACAAAAGAAATGACCAGGGGAAATAAACGGGAAAGGAGAGGGTTATACGAATCATAAGGGGATAATAAGGGGATGAGATTATCAAATATGATTCACAAAAGAAAGGGTATACATAAAATGGTCAGAACGATGGTAAATGAGAAGGTATTAGACCTGGCAAATCATATCAGCCGTAAAAAAAGAGGCTCCAAAAACGAAATCAAAGCAACAGACCCGGAATATCTGATATTGGAACCAGTTGTAACAGAGGAGATGGCAGAAGCTGCCCTTTGTATGGAAATAAGAAAAAAAGTAACTGCAAAGGAACTATCTGTATTATGCAATAAAACCGAGGAAAAAACAAAGGAACTGCTCCTGGAACTTGCCGATGCAGGTGTCTGTTTCGTAAATGAAATAAAGGGAGAGGACTATTTCTGGTATGATACCTGGGTTCCCGGCATTATGGAAATGATGGTAAATAATAAGAAGAATGTCGCTAAATATCCTCAGATAGCAGAAGCCTTTGAAGCCTATGGAAGGGTAAGAGGACCGAGAACAGCCGGAAGTTTCCCGGTAGGTGTGGGCCTTATGAGAGTAATCCCTATTCAGACAGCAATTGATGGAGAGACCAGAAGAGCCTCTTATGAGGAGGTTACTGGGTATCTTAATGAGAATAAGATATTTTCCGTATCTGATTGCTCCTGCCGTACAGCAAGAGAGGTTATGGGAGAAGGCTGCGGACATCTAAAAGAAGATATGTGTATTCAGATGGGTCATGCGGCAGAGTATTATATCCGAACCGGAAGAGGCAGAGAGATTACCAGAGAGGAAGCTTTTGAAATCATAAAAAGAGCAGAGGAAAATGGTCTGATGCATCAGATTCCCAATCTGGACGGCTCCGGTAAGACCCATGCTATCTGTAATTGCTGCGGCTGTTCCTGCCTGGCTTTGCGTACTGCCAGTATGTTTATCAATGCGGATATGGTGCGTTCCAATTATATCTCCAAGGTAGATAAGGATAAATGCGTAGCCTGCGGTGAATGTGTAAAGCATTGCCCGGTAAATGCCCTGCAATTAGGGCAGAAGCTTTGTTCCAAGACTCCAGTAGTTGACACCCTCATAAGAAAAGATACACCAAGGGATACCCTTTGGGGAGAAGACAAATGGAACAAGGATTACAGAACCAACCGTAAGAATGTAGTGGATACAGGAACCAGTCCCTGTAAGACCGCTTGTCCTGCTCATATAGCCGTACAGGGGTATATTAAACTGGCAGCCCAGGGAAAATACACGGAAGCCCTGGAACTTATCAAAGAAGAGAATCCTTTCCCGGCAGTATGCGGACGAATCTGTCCCAGAAAGTGTGAGTCTGCCTGTACCAGAGGTGATATGGATGAACCGGTAGCTATCGATGAAATCAAGAAATTCGTGGCAGAAAAGGATCTGAACAAAGACTATCGTTTTATTCCTAAGAAGAAGCATGATTACGGCAGAAAGATAGCGGTAATCGGGGGCGGACCCTCCGGCCTTTCCTGCGCTTATTTTCTGGCAGTGGACGGATATCAGGTTACCGTTTTCGAGAAAGAGCAGGTTCTTGGTGGTATGCTGACCCTTGGAATCCCCTCCTACCGACTGGAGAAAGAGGTAATCAACGGCGAAATCGAGGTTTTAAAAGAACTCAAGGTGGAATTTAGGACCGGCGTGGAAGTTGGCAAGGATATCTCTCTGGCAGAACTGCGTAAACAGGGATATGAAGCTTTCTATCTTGCAATCGGAGCTCAGGCTGGAAGAAAACTGTCCATAGAAGGTGAAGAGGCAGAGGGTGTTATCACAGGTGTTGACTTTCTGCATACTGTTAATCTTGGAAAACCCTCAGGGATTGAAGGGAAGACGGTGGTAATCGGAGGCGGAAATGTTGCAATTGATGTGGCAAGAACTGCCGCCCGCTCCGGTGCCAGTGAGGTTACCATGTATTGTCTGGAGAGCAGAAGGGAAATGCCTGCACTGGAGGAAGAAATTGAAGAAGCCTTGGAGGAAGACATCGCTATCATGAATTCCTGGGGACCGAAACGTATTGTGACAGAGAACGGAAAAGTTGTGGGAGTGGAATTCAAGAAATGCCTATCGGTTTTTGACGACAACAGAAATTTCCGTCCGGTATTCGAGGAAGAGAATACCCTGTTGGTAGAGGCAGACAGAGTAATGGTATCAGTAGGTCAGTCCATTCTATGGGGTGGTTTATTGGAAGACAGTCAGATAAAGTTAAATCCCAATAATACAGTGAAAGCAGATTCCTTCACCCTTCAGACGGATGAAGCAGATGTATTTGCAGGAGGAGACGCCCTGACAGGGCCACGCTTTGCCATCGATGCCATTGCACTTGGCAAAGAAGCTGCTATTTCCATTCACCGCTATGTTCAGCCCGGACAGAGCCTGGTAATCGGTCGTGACAGAAGGGATTATCATGAGCTGAACAAAGAAAGTCTTATACTGGAGGGTTATGATACAATACCCAGACAGAGGCCGGAGCATAAGACAGCTGTAAAAGTAGCTGAAAAAGCAGGCGGAAGTACTGTGGCTAATACTGTGGGGCTCTTTTCCGATAACAGAGGAGTTCTTACAGAAGAGCAGATCAGAAAAGAGACAGAGCGCTGCCTTGGCTGCGGAGCTACCGTCGTAGATGAATTTCTATGTGTAGGCTGCGGACAATGTACAACAAAATGCAAATTCGATGCCATTTCCCTGGAAAGAAAATATGACGGAGAAGGTGTGGCCTTTGAGAAGCTAAAGCCGGTAGTAATCAAGCAGGTACTAAAACGCAAGGGTAAGATAGCGGTAAAGAATATCAGAAGAAAGTTTAACAATGTATAGTCTTATGCAGGTAAAGGCAGGTGGTACTTGTGCATGAACTGGGAGTTGTAATCGAAGTAGTAAATACTGTAGAGAGATTTGCTCAGGCTAACGATGTAAGCCGTATAGATTCGCTGGTACTACAGATTGGTGAAATGTCCTCCATGGTGCCAAAATACATTGAAGCAGTATACCCGGCAGCTATAGAGGGAACCATTCTGGCGGATACGGAATTGATTATTGAGGTTTTGCCTGCCAACGGCCTGTGCAGAGAATGTAAGAAGGTGTACCACATCACCAAAACAAAAGGAGCCTGCCCTTTATGCGGCAGCAAGAACCCGGAAATTCTAAGCGGCAGAGAATTTATGATCAAAGAAATCCGATGTGTGTAAGGAATTACCATAAAGATGTAAAAATAAGTTGCCCTAAGAGGAAAATTGTGTTATTGTAAAATTGTTGTGGAAAATCTGTTACTTCGGTTCCCTGGAACCAAAACACAAAATACTTCTGAAAGCAGAGGTTGAAACAAGAATAATGATTATTAACCTACTTTTAAACAACGGTAAATTGCGCTAGTCTTATAATAGACTGACCCTGGATACAGGGTATTATTTGAGTGCGTTTTACCGGGGTTACTGATGCGGAATCTATCTGTCTGCGGTAATCTGTTTTAAGGTAGGTTTTTTTATGCCTGTAAATGAGGAATGCAGAAAGATAGAGCGATAAGTTGAAATAGCGAAATATTCAAAGGAGGGATTGCGGTCATGTGGATAATACGTTTACGTATAATGAAAGAGTCAGAATAGACCCGCCCCAATCACGGTGTCTGTCCTGACAGAGGAGCTTCGTCAGGAAAGGAAGAAAAAATATGGCACAAATTATTATAAATGATATGAGTTTTAGTTATAAGACCTTTTACGAACCGGTTTTTAACAGTGTGACAGTAAATCTGGATACAGACTGGAAGTTAGGGCTGATCGGAAGAAACGGAAGAGGAAAAACCACCCTCTTAAAGCTGCTCCATGGAGAGTTGAAGCCAGACAAAGGGAAAATTTTACTGGAATCAAAAACGGAGATTTTTCCCTATGAAAGGGAAGTAAGTTATACCCTGGCAATAGACGTGATAAAAGAATATATTGGGAACCTTAGGACACTGGAAGATAATCTTACGGACATGGAGGCCTTGCAGCAATATCTGGATCAGGACGGTTTTGAAATGGATAGCCGTATACGCAAGGAGATGTACCGGATGAAGCTGTCCGAGGAACTTTTAGACAGGGAATTTTCCTTGCTTTCTTATGGAGAACGGACAAAGCTTCTGCTGATAGCATTATTTCTTCGAAAAGACACTTTTCTATTGCTGGATGAGCCTACGAATCATCTGGATATGAAAGGTAAGCGAGAGGTGGCAGAGTATTTAAGGCAGAAAAAAGGCTTTCTGGTAGTTTCCCATGATAGAGAATTTCTGGACTCAGTAATAGACCATGTAATGGCTATTAACAAAGCGGATATCCTTGTGGAAAAGGGGAATTTTACGACTTGGAAACAGAACAAGGATCTTAAGGATGAATATGAGGCGCGTACCGGAGAACGGTTAGCCAGAGAAGTACGCCAACTGGAAAGACGTGCAAAAGAGAACCGCTTATGGGCTGGGGTAGCCAATACCCAAAAGTATGCCTTTGCCACCCATTCCAGAACCAATGGCGCCAAGTCCTATATGGGGCAGGCAAAGCGCTCTGAGGAGCAGATAAAGGAGAAGATAGAAGAAAAGAAATCTCTGTTACAGAACTTCGAGACCGTGGCGGATCTGAATTTTGAACAGCTGGAAACAGAAGCCGCCTGGCTGGTAAAAGGAAAAGATATCATGTTCTCTTATGATAACAGAGAGCTATTCTTTGGTTTATCTTTTATCATCAAGTCAGGAGAAAGAATCTGGGTCCAGGGAGAGAACGGTACCGGAAAATCCACTCTGCTTAAGATAATTTCCGGTGAAATAAAAACCAGAGGAATCCAGCGAACAGAGGATCTGCAGATTACGGAATCTCTCCAGGAACCTTTGTGGAAAGAAGGATATCTAAAGACTCATTTAGCGGAGGAAACAGGGGAAGATGAGATGCGAGTGGCGCTCTTTACAGATTTATGCCGGCTATTTGAACTTCCGGAATCTCTGTTTGAACGGCCCCTGGAGACCTTTAGCAGAGGAGAGTTAAAGAAAATTGAAGTTGCAAGGGCGCTGTCACTGGGAAATCACCTTATTCTCTTTGATGAACCTCTCAATTACATGGATATTTATTTTAGAGAACAGCTGGAGAAAGCTATTCTTGCAATTGAACCTACATTGGTATTCGTAGAACATGATGAGTGGTTCGGGGAAAAAGTATCCACCAAGGTGATTACTTTAGGCAGATAAATATATTAACAATATAACCTGAGGGTTGCTATAGGGGATACAGGGAAAGCTGATGCTGTCAGCTTCCTTGTATCCTTATTGTTTAGAATAAACTAAAATGCAGCGCTTATGACAAAAGCAGCCAGCGGTGGTTCTGTACGCTAAAGGACAGTTTCAGCTGTTGCTTTAAGTCACCGTTTTGTATATGACAGACAAAAACCAGATGATATAATCCGGCATATCGTTCTTCGTTTGAAAGAGAGATATCTTCAATTTTGTAAGTTACCAGGGAGTGTCTCTCATCCTCCAGGCGTACATAGGCTGGCGTAATCTTGCCAACAGGATCAAATACGGCAATGACATCAACAGGTATATTCATTCTACATTCACTTCCTCATAATTAACGGTTAATTTCTCTCTTGATACGCCCCCGGACATATGACAGACAGGATTATTTAAAAAGACTGCCCGCATGACAGCATCACTGCCGTATTTATCCCTGATTCCGTCTACCGCCTGTTCCAGCCTTTTGTGTTTCTCCAGCGTATACAGGTTATAGAAAGTCAGTTGATCGATACCGTCATCGGGTCTTGCATGACTGGTGTGGATGCCAAGCTTTCTTACCGGAAGTCCGTTCCATAACTCTGTAAAAAGCTTGTTGGCAGCAGTAAAAATCTCGCCGGTCTCATTGGAGGCGGAAAAGAGTGTCACCTGATGAGAAGCATAGGTAAAGTCATAGTAGGTAATAGATACAGCGACTACCTGAATCTTGACAGAGTCTTTGCGCAGCCTGGTGCCCACGGTCTCGCTAAGAGAAAGGAGAATCAGCCTGGCTGCTGAAGGATCAGTTATATCATAGGGGATGGTAGTAGAATTACCATAACCCTTATTGGCAGGAGGCGTATCGATTACCCGTGAAGGGTCCATACCATTGGCAAAAAGATAGAGAATCTCTCCATGCTTCTTAAGATGGGAACGCAGAATGGATATATCCGTGGCAGCGAGCTCCCCGATGGTCTTAATACCTAAGGAAAACAATTTGGCAGCGGTAGCTCTGCCTACAAAGAACAGCTCCGAAACGGGCAAAGGCCACATTTTAGCAGGAATTTCTGAGGGGAAGAGTGTGTGGACCAGATTAGGCTTCTTAAAATCACCCGCCATTTTGGCAAGAAGCTTATTGCTGGATACACCCACGTTAACCGTAAACCCAAGCTCCTTGTGGATGGTATCTTTTATCAGAGCTGCCACTGTGGCTGGAGATCCGTAAAGACCGGCGGTTCCGGTCATATCACAGTAGGCTTCATCAACCGAAAAGGCCTCTACGGAAGGAGCAAAGCTTCTGAGAATATCAAAAAAAGCAGCGGAACATTCTTCATAGAGGTTGTAATGAGGCGGGACCACTTTCAGATCAGGGCATTTCCTTAAAGCTTCCTGAAGAGTCTCGCCTGTCTTAACTCCATACTTTTTGGCAGGAATGGACTTGGCAAGAATGATGCCGCCACGATTCTTAACATCTCCTCCTACAGCAGAAGGAATCTCTCTTAAATCCAGTGTACCGCTTAAGTGCTTTAATCGGTGTACCGCTTCCCAGCTTAAAAAAGCGGAATTAACATCCACATGAAAAATTATCGAATCAAACATATGTTCGCCTCCTTGAAAAAGATTATAACAAACATTTGTTCTGGTGTAAAGAGGGGAATAATGTAAATTTTATTTTTGAAAAAAGGGGTTGTAGTATCGCTTTATTCTAGTATACTCATATTAACGGCGCCGTAAATAATAAAAAGGAGAATTTATTTATGGAACAATTCAATTTAAAAGCAATAGGGAAAATACAAGTAAATGACGATGGAATAAAATTATTAATAGCGAAGGAGTATATTCCTGCACTTACAAATATTAAGGATTTTAGTTATATTAATGTGCTCTGGTGGTTTGATCGATGTGATAATGTTGAAGCCAGATCGAAACTTACTGAAAAAAGTCCCTATAAAAATGCACCAGAGTTGTTGGGAACTTTTGCAACCCGCTCACCAGAGAGACCAAACCCAATTGGATTAACGTGCAGCTATATTACTTCTGTTGATTATGAAAACGGAATCATCCATTTAGCTTATATAGATGCTGAGGATGGTACTCCGATATTAGATATCAAACCGTATACACCCAGTCTGGACAGGGTAGAAAATCCATTAATGCCGGATTGGTGTTCCGGCTGGCCAAAAAATGTAGAAGATTCAGGAGATTTTGATTGGAATACAGTGTTTAACTTTTAATTTATAACCTATCCACAAAAAAGAGAATAGGTTGAACGGACCTCCAATAAGTTGGACTTTCCGCCTGGCTTATTGGGGTCATATCAAGGTTCTGAAATCTGTTCTTTGCCCTTATACCTGCTTTAAACATCTGAAATTCTGCAAAAAAAACAGCATACACATTTTTCGGGAGAAATATTGACCTTATAATTTGACTATACAGGAGGGTTTTGTTACACTTAAAATCAGTAACAGTCTGACTTATGGTTTAAGCACAGAAAGGCGGAAATATTCATGAATTTCAGACCGGTAAATTTCAGGGATCTTGGGGGCTTAGAAGGCAATGGCGGCAGGCGGATACGTCCCTGCAGGCTGCTCCGATCGGGAGAACTGGTAAGGTTATCAGAAGAAGATAAAGAAATACTTACAAAAGAATATCAACTGCGCACCATCGTAGATTTAAGAGGTGAAAAAGAATGCAAGGAGAGTCCCAATGACAAAATTACGGGTACAGTCTATCATAATATTGATGTTATAAAAGCAATACATGAGGCAGGCGCAGATATGGGAAGTTTTGAGACCATACCGGATATAGATACCGTAGACTTCTATATGCGTGGTCTTTATGAGCAGATGATACAAAACACTGAGGCTGTAAACTGCTACCGGAAACTGATAGACCTGCTGCTGTCACAGAAGGAAGGGGCTTTGCTGTTTCACTGTTTTGCGGGAAAAGACAGAACCGGATTGGCAGCCGCGATTATTTTAACCATCCTTGGTGTAAGAAAAGAAGATATATTTTTGGATTATCTAAAGACAAATGAGCAACGAAAAGCAGAAAACAGTATGCTGCTTCATAAATTAAGGAAGAAGGGCGTTTCAGAGGTAAGGTGTAAGATAGCAGAAACGGCACTGACGGTTAAAGCGGATTATCTGGAAGCGGCTTATCTTGCGGCTGAGAAACATTACGGTTCTTTTTCTGAGTTTATCAGTAAGGCATTAAAGGTGACAAAAGAGGAAGAACAGGAACTCATAAATAGGTATTTACGCTAAAATAGCTTTACAAAGAGGAGGGGCCGGCAGAAATTCTTCTGCCGGCCATTTATGAAAAAAAGTTTATGTCAACAAGGTTGGGGAGCCTTGATTTACCCGATTTAAAATTATATTTGTGTGTTTGTTTCTTTAATTTATGATATTATTATAACGTTCACATGTGTATAGAGTTTGAAGGAATATTGAAGATATTGTGAACAATTAAGAAAGATACTATAAACTTTGAGAATAAAAAATAAAAAAGAATCATATCAGTACTATTCTTGAGAAAGGCAATCTGTCCCGCCGTACCCAGGTGGCGGTATATTACCTTACCGGGAGAAAATAATTATAAATCAAACCCTTCCTTGACGAAGAGCTGCATAATTGATAGAATGAGCGAAAATAACAAAAATGGAGAAGGAATGGATGAATTATATAGTTAAACCTCTGGATAGCGGCAACGGTGAGATATTTACAGATTTTCTGGGAAATCTGGACTTTAGTCTTACCCCTCATTGGGCAACCTGTTTCTGCCGTTTTTATTACAGCGATTGCAGTATAGAAGAATGGGCAGCAAAAAGCGGTGAGGCAAACAAGGCAGAAGCCCTGGAGGATATACGGAGTGGAAATATGAAAGGGTATCTTGCCTTTGACGGGGATAAATGCATTGGTTGGTGCAGTGCCAATGATATCGCAAGATTTCCGAGGCTGTCAGAGGATGTCGGCCATTTGATTGAGGGAAAACGGACAGGTTGTACCATATGTTATGTGATACACCCTGAGTACCGGAGACAGGGTGTGGCAAGATTACTGCTACAATATGCCGTGGAAGATTTTAAGCAGAAAGGTTTTGACCATTTACTTGCATTTCCCGTAGTTGCGGATACACCGGCGGAGACCCATTATAGGGGGAGTGTAA
The DNA here is from genome assembly GCF_033100115.1 of Anaerocolumna sp. AGMB13020. NCBI lineage: Bacteria > Bacillati > Bacillota > Clostridia > Lachnospirales > Lachnospiraceae > Anaerocolumna > Anaerocolumna sp. AGMB13020. The sequence goes on from NZ_CP136910.1 coordinate 3,579,959, forward strand.
ATATGTATCTGGAAAACGGTTTCAAGGAAATTGGTGACCAGGACAATGTGAAGGCTATGCTTTTGGAACTGAAGTAAAATATGGGTGGCAAAAGGTTAGTGGGTTGCAAGGGGACGGCAAATTGTACAAACCAGAAAAACGTATGCTTCGATTGCAAGGTATAAGAAGTCCTAATTCTCTGGATATTTTATGCTGGGCATAATATAAAACCGATAACTCGCTACGCTCAGACAATCGGTTTTATATTATAGCACAAAATATCCAGAGAAAAGGACTTCTAAACCTTTCCATAGGCGCATTCGTTCTTTCTGGTTTGTACAATTTTCCTGACACTCATTTGTAATATGTTTTTTTGATTTTGGGATTATTTATTAAGTACTGATTGTGTACGAAAATATTAATAAAAAAGTATTTCAAATTTACGTTGACAGATGGAAGTGTATATGATAAATTGTAAACTAATAAATATACAAGTTGATAAATATATATAGTAAATGCAGTGACAAGGAGGAGTACATACGAATCCGATTTGCAGAGAGAAGGCGGCAGGTGAAAGCCTTCATTCAGGAAGTATGGAAGTAGCCTTTGAGCAGTGAACCCAACGGGAACGACTGGTAAACCTATGGAAACAGGCAGTTCTTTAGTAGACTTCAACGGAATTTTCCGCCGTTACACGGAAAGCGGTATCGATATCTTTAAGCCCTATGAAAAGAGTCCGTATCGTAATGAGTGCAGAGAACTTTCTCTGAATTTAGGTGGTAACACGGATAATTATTCGCCCTAAGCTAAAACTTTAGCTTAGGGCTTTTTTGCGTCTGACTTGGATGAGATAACAGGAAATATGATAGCATCCCATTTGCGGTATATTAAGTGCCGTACAGTTTAGAAGGAGGAGAACCATGGAAATGAAAGGAACATCACTTTTTATCAAAGCACTGAAGGAAGAAGGTGTTGATACGCTCTTTGCCTATCCGGGAGGACAGGTAATCGATTTGTTTGATGCACTTTATGATTCAGAGGGAATCGAGGTAATTCTGCCAAGACATGAGCAGGGGTTAATACATGCAGCAGACGGTTATGCCCGGTCAACAGGTAAAGTGGGTGTATGCCTGGTTACCAGCGGACCAGGTGCCACCAATCTGGTTACCGGTATTGCAACTGCCAATTATGACAGTGTTCCTTTGGTTTGCTTTACCGGACAGGTACCCACCCATCTTATCGGCAACGATGCCTTTCAGGAGGTAGATATTGTAGGTATCTCCAGGAATATTTGTAAACATGCCATAACAGTAAGAGACAGAAAAGATCTTGGCAGGATTATCAAAGAAGCCTTCTTTATTGCAAGGTCCGGTAAACCGGGGCCGGTAGTGGTAGACCTCCCAAAGGATATCCAGCAGGCTATGGGGAGTGACGAATATCCAAAGGAGGTATCCATCAGAGGGTATAAGCCTAATACGGGGGTCCATGTAGGGCAGGTAAGGAGAGCACTGAGTATACTGAGTCAGGCGAAGAAACCTCTGTTCTTAGTAGGCGGCGGCGTTAATATTGCCGATGCGGGCAGAGAGTTTACCCGCCTGGCTGAACTTACCGGTATGCCTGTAATTACTACCATAATGGGAAAAGGTGCGATTCCTACAAATCATCCTCTGTACATCGGCAACATCGGAATTCATGGTAATTATGCCGCCAATCGTGCCATCAGTGAATGCGATGTGCTCTTTTCCATCGGTACCAGGTTCAATGACCGTATAACCGGAAAAATTACGGAGTTTGCCAAGCTGGCGTCAATCATTCATATTGATATTGATGCGGCTTCCATCTCCAGAAATATTCAGGTGGATATACCTATCGTAGCGGATGCCAAAACCGCTATCTTAAAGATATTGGAGGAAGCGGAAGCGCTTCCTGTTAAGGAGTGGACAGAAGAGGTTCAGAGCTGGAAGCAGGAGTATCCTCTGGAAATGAAGAAATACGAAGGCATGACGCCGGAAATAATTATTCATAAAATAAATGAAAAATTTAGAAATCTTATCGTAGTAACGGATGTAGGGCAGAATCAGATGTGGACCACGCAGTATCTTGAATTGGATCATAACAGAAAGCTTCTGACCTCCGGCGGACTTGGCACAATGGGTTACGGACTACCGGCTGCCATCGGAGCACAGCTTGGTAACCCGGGTACTCCCGTAGTATGTATTTCCGGTGATGGCGGAATGCAGATGAACATACAGGAGATGGCAACAGCAGTAGCTTTGGAGCTTCCCTTGATTCTCTGCGTCTTTAACAACTCGTATCTTGGAAATGTAAGGCAGTGGCAGGAAATGTTCTATGGAGGACGTTATGCCTACACCTGCCTCACTGCCAGAAGAAGCTGTGCTAAGGATTGTAAGAATCCTGAAAAATGCTGTCCGAAATATTCGCCTGATTTTGTAAAACTGGCGGAAAGCTATGATGCAGCAGGAATCCGGGTAGAAAAAACCGAGGATATTGACGGAGCACTGGAGGCTGCCCTTAAGAGGACAGATGCCCCTACGCTGATTGAATTCATCATAGAGCCAGAAGCCAATGTATACCCTATTGTACCTACCGGTAAACCTTTAAGCGAAATGGTAATGGATTAGAAAAAAACATTATCGGGGTTGTAGCGATTTCAGAAATTAAGGGCTGCAATTCTATAATCAATAAGCATTTTATTGTAGGATTTATGTAACGGATGGAAGATTGTATAAAATACCTCAAATTATGTTGAGATGTCTTTCAGAATTGAATATAAATAGTTTTCAGGAAAAGGCACGTTGTACAGAATAATAAGATAGAGGAAGGCAGGAGAAAGATGGGAAAAGCAGCAGAGAATATCATAAAAAAGAGATGGATTTCTCTTTATGTTGAAAATGAGATTGGAGTTCTGGCAAAGATCTCCGGACTTTTTTCTGGGAAATCCTACAATCTGGACAGTTTAACCGTTGGCGAGACGGAGGATGAGACAATCTCCAGAATGACCATCAGTGTTACCAGTGATGAGAGTACCTTTGAGCAGATTAAGAAACAGTTGAACCGATGTGTTGAGGTAATTAAGGTAGTGGATTTTACTGATATACCAATTCACATGAAGGAAATATTATTTATTAAGGTTAACAGTCTGAATGCAGGAGAGAAAGAGGAGGTATTCCGCATCGCTCAGATTTATGGAATATCCGTAATAGACTGTGACCGCAGTAATCTTCTTCTGGAGTGTGTTCATACGGAGAGCAAGAATAATGGGCTGATTAAGCTGTTTAAGAATTCCTTTCCCAACCGCATTGAGGTAATCAAAGGTGGAAGTGTGGCCATTGAAGCGATTAGTATGGCAGACAGGTAGTTGCAGTTACTGGAGGAAATAACGCAGGCACTTTTAGCAGTACAACAAATCAGAGAAGATATTGATGAGAGTCAACCGGTGGTTTAGAAATAATTCTTAAACTTAATCCTGAATAGATGGAAAAAGGCACCATTAACTATTATAGTATAAATACAGCGCTGTAGCATTACATTACAATCGTATCTTTCTTAAGACCAGAGGATGGATACATCCTATTGGAGAATAGATTGTAAAAATAAAATATAACTACTGTTAGTGAGTATTTAAATGTGTTAACGTACACAGATAGGAGCTATTATGATAGAGAATGAAAAAGTCGGAAGCAGGATCGCGGTATTAAGAAAAGCAAAGAATCTGACAGGTGAACGTTTTGCAGAGCTGCTTCACGTAACGCCTCAGGCAGTAAGTAAATGGGAGAACGGTAAAAGTCTTCCGGAAACTTATCTGTTACCTGGTATAGCAGGTGTTCTTGGAACCTCAATAGATTCCCTGTTATTACCCCAGGAACTGGTTGTTTTAGAAGCCGTGTTTACGGACGGAGAAACTCAGGTGGATGTTACAAGGATACTTAACAGCAATATCAATGGAAATGCTCTTTACATCAGTGCAAATGCAAAGACCATGGGTTTTATAAAGGAGAGTGAGCGGCTTAAGATACTGGCAGTAACTTACCGAACACCGGAAGGAATCTTTCATGATTATGTTACGGAAGATGGTTTTCTGTCCCTGAACCTTAAGGAAGGCAGGTACAAAAAGGAGGACAACAGGCAGATAATCGGTGCATTCTATGGCAATCGGGAGGATTATAGGGATTGCATGGTAAAGATAAAACACTATGATTATTTTGCCTGGAAGGAAATACCTGTAGGGCATGAGAGTTTCCCGAGTTCTACAAAGACTGAGAAACAGGAATATCTAACGCTGATCTACAGTAACGGGGAAGGGGTTCATGTCGTCTGTTGCAGAGAAGGTGAAGCGCTGTGTTATACCAAAGACGGGAAGGATTTATACAGAAAAGATACTTCCTGCGCAGAGCTGGCTGGTATTGCTCCTCTGGAATGGGAAAAGGGTATGGACTGTACCTGGGCAGGAGCGCTGACCAGAGCTTTTCAATATCTAGGAGAGACATGGACCTACGAACAGCTGATGGGACTTTCCGGTGCCTGCTACCGTATAGCCTTTACAGAAATCTGGGATTACAGCGCCGTGGATGCACTGGTGGCCTATGATTACTCCACCCCCCTCTTTAAAGCGGCAGGCTATGAACAAATCTGGGCTGAACGTCTTAGAAAAGAAGAAAGGACAGCAGAGAGACATAGAATTGTTGCAGACATTAATGAAGGAAAACCTGTTATTGCCATTAACCTAAGGATTGCGCCGGAATGGGGTGTTATAACCGGATACAGAGATAACGGTAAGACGCTCCTTTGCAGAACTTATTTTGACGGAGAGTTGCTAAAAGAAAAAGGGATGGATTATTTGGAAGCGGATTTCTGGCCTTTTCTGATTACACATATCGGAGAAAGAAGAGATAAACCTTCAGATTATGAAAGCTTGCTTGCTTCATTGGAGTTATTGACAAAGTCTTTCCGTGCATCTGAACAGAACGGTTATTACCAGGGACAGGAAGCATATGAGAGATGGATTGGGGGGGCTGTTAAAGGAAGAATTATGGGATACTCATAGCAAGTGCGAAGATATTGAAAGAAGAATCGGTGTCAATGATACCACCCTCTTAAATCTTATTGATGCCAGAAGAAGTGCAGGGGTTTATTTAAAGGAAGCGGCAGCTTTTGCTCCTGAGGAGTATCAAGAGTCAATTAATCTGTTAAGTACAAATTATGATGAAATGGCAGAAAGTCTTAAGAAGTTCAGAGAACAGTCAAAGAAGACAGCCACAGAAAAGGTGCATTATAATGAAATTGATACGGGAAGAAATTTCAGTAGAGACTTTCGCAAAAAGCAGGCAGAGCTGTTAAAGCAGGTACTGGATAGAGAGAGAGTAATAGTGGTTGCTGCAGAGAAAGTGCTTAAGGAATTAAGAGCTGAATAATAAGTGGTTACTTAGAAGCTGGTTTCTATTAAATGAATAGCAGTAAAGTCAGAATGTTGACAGACTTAAAAATATATGCTATCATAACAAAAATTTATAAATCAAAGGCAGTGAAGAGAAGAGTACACTATAATGGATGCCACAGAGAGCCTCAGTTTGCTGAGAAGAGGCGCAAAAGGTATGGTGGAAAAAAAGCCTCGGAGCCGCGTACCGAAAGAGACATTCTCCTGAGGCTACGATGGGAGCGCCCATTACAGCGCCAGAGTATCGACCGACGACAAATAAGCCGGGGGTCCGTACTTGAAGAGGTTCCTTTTGCGAAAAAGGAATGAAACAGGGTGGTAACACGAAGCATAAGCTCTCGTCCTTGAATAAAATCAGGGAGGAGGGCTTTTTTTATTATAAGAAATTATTTTCTTGGTGACATGGACATATATAAATAAGCAAAAATACAATAAACAATAAGCACACAGACAAGAAGTAACAGACAAGAAGTAACAGACAAGAAGTAACAGACAACAAGTAACAGACAACTGTAACGGACAAGAAGTAACAGACAAGAAGTACAGACAACAAGGAACAGACAACAAGTAACAGACAACTGTAACGGACAAGAAGTAACAGACAAGAAGTACAGACAACAAGGAACAGACAACAAGTAACAGATAACAAGTAACGGACAAGAAGTAACAGACAACAAGTAACAGATAACAAGTAACGGACAAGAAGTAACAGACATAAGTAACGGAAAATAAGTGAACGGAAAATAAACGAAGCAGTAATAAACGAACAATAAACGAATAAACAGTAAACGAACAAACAATTAATACAAAAGTACTAAATGAAAAAATAGCAAATGGAAAGACATAATATGCAAAACAATAAAGAAAATTTAATCTTAACAATTAAAAAGTGTAAAGAAGCATAGAAGGAGAACATATGTTAACAGAACAGGAAATTATAAGAAGAGAAAAGTTAAACCAGATAAGAGAGACGTTAAATCCCTACCCGGAGAGATTTCCACTTTCCCATTCCTTAAAGGAGGCAGGAAATCTAGCGGATGGTACCGAAGCAGTTAGTATAGCCGGCAGATTGCTGTCCATTAGACGTATGGGAAAGCTTACCTTTGGAGTATTAGGAGATATTGAAGGCAGAGTTCAGATTGCTCTAAAGAAGGATGTATTGGGAGAAGAGGTCTATCAATTTGTTAAGAAGCAGCTGGATCTTGGAGATTTTGTAGGAGTAACCGGCGAGATATTTACTACCCAGGCCGGTGAGAAGACCGTAAGGGCAGACCAGTTTACTTTTTTAGGGAAGGCGCTTAAGCCGCTGCCGGAAAAGTTTCATGGACTAAATGACAAGGACAGCTGTTACCGTAAGAGATATCTGGATCTTATCATGAACCAGAAAACCAGGGACAGATTCCTGTTAAAGAGCAGCTTTGTAAAGGCAGTCAGAAGGTTTCTGGAAGAGGAGGCTTATATTGAAATTGAGACGCCGGTACTTATCAACAAGCCTTCTGGCGCCCTTGCAAAGCCTTTTACTTCTCATCATAACGCCTTGGATATGGAGGTGTATCTTCGTATTGCTCCAGAAACTTACCTAAAGAGGGCAGTAGTTGGCGGGTTCAATAAAGTATTTGAATTTGCCAGATGTTTCCGAAACGAAGGAATAGACCCGACGCATCTGCAGGATTTTACCATGCTGGAATGCTATCTGGCATATGCCAACTATCAGGACAATATGAAGTTTACCCAAAGACTCCTGGCACAGGCTGTCTATGAAGTATTTGGCAGTAAAACAATTGATGTAAACGGGCAGACGATCAGCTTTGAAGGAGAGTGGCCGGTGGTGACTTTTAAGGAGCTCATAGAGAGGGACTGTGGTATTGATATCGATAAATTTCAGAGTGCGGAGGAATTGCTTAAGGAAATTATAAGGCAGAATATCAAACTGGAAACCTCAGGGGAGCTTCAAAACCTTGGAAGGGGAAATCTGATTGACCAGTTGTATAAAAAGGTGAGCAGACCCAGGCTTACAGGCCCGGTATTTCTCGTGGAACACCCCATTGACCTTTCTCCGCTGGCTAGAGCAAAGGATGATAATGCAGAGATTACCGATCGGTTTCAGCTTATTGTCAACGGCGCAGAGGTAATAAACGGCTATTCCGAGCTGGTCGATCCAATGGAGCAGTACAAGCGTTTACAGCAGCAGGCAGCTTCCCATGGGAAAGGGGATGAAGAGGCCATGGTCATGGACAAAGATTATATTACTGCCATGGAGTATGGTATGCCGCCTATTTCCGGCTGGGGTATGGGTGTTGACCGTATCCTTCAGGTATTAACAGGAGAAGAGAATCTGAAGGATCTGATACTGTTTCCGCTTATGAGACCGGTAGAGGATGAGGGAGAATTTACGGAATAGTTCCAAGCTTATATCATAAATAAATGGAAAAGAATTGACATTTCCAGTAAAATGATTATAATGACTAAAAAGTATTTATATAAGGAATTGTTATTGACAGATACATCTATGCGGGATTACAGATATCGCTGTAAATGGCAGAAAGAAGGACACTATGGCACAAGCAATCATGAAAATAACAAAAGTTGTGTATTTTATGAACTGGAGTTACTCTGCTAACGCCGGTTATATTATCGTGCCATCCCTTCGTATATCTTTTAATACAGATACCGGACCAGGTCATGAGGAACTTTCCATATTCTGAAACAGGACCAAAAGTATATTATCTAACCGGTGTTTGTAGAAGCAGACACCGGTTTTTTGTTTACTAAATACATTCACCCAGTAAATTTTGAAAGGAGAGTACATAATGGAAGCAGTCAATTATTTGGAACAGTACTACAGCGGCTATGATGAGGAAGGGAGGCTATTGCGTAAATTCGGGCAGGTGGAATATCTAACCACAATGACCTACATTCACAAATATCTTCCAGAGAAAGACCGGGCAGAATGCCGTATTCTGGAGATTGGAGCAGGTACCGGAAGGTATTCGATCGCCCTTGCCAGAGAAGGATACCAGATAGATTCTGTTGAGTTAATAGAACATAATCTGAATATTTTAAAGTCCAAAATAAAAAAGGAAGATAAAATAACTGCAATACAAGGCAATGTCTTGGATTTATCGGCATATCCGGATGAAACCTTTGATATGACATTAGTGCTTGGGCCGATGTACCACCTGTATAAGGAAGAAGAGAAGAAACAGGCGTTAAGAGAGGCTATCCGGGTTACGAAATCAGGCGGTTATATTTTGGCAGCATACTGCATGAATGACGCTACGGTGCTGCAGTATTGTTTTATACAGAACGAATTAAGAGAATGTCTGGAGAAGAACATGCTGACAGAAGATTTTCATTGTTTATCCACACCAAAGGATCTTTTTGAACTGGTAAGGACAGAGGATATAAAGGAGCTGACCAAAGGGCTGGGAGTTAAAAGGGTTAACTTAATAGCCACAGACGGTGCTACCAACTATATGAGAGAAGTAATTGAACAAATGGATGATGAATTATTTGATTACTATATCAGATATCATTTAACCATATGTGAGAGGCAGGATTTGATTGGTGCAACTAATCACAGCCTGGATATTCTGAGAAAGGAGTGAATTTATGCTAACACCGGTATTGGAAACAGAAAGACTTCTTCTTCGCCCTTTAAAAGAATCGGATGCAGAAGCAATCTTTAGGAACTGGGCAAGTGATCCCGAAGTTGCAAAGTATATGAGCTGGAGCACCCATTCTGGTATAGAGGTAACAAAGGAATGGCTTCAAAGTATTCAAGCAAACATAGCAGCAGAGGACAAATATGATTGGGGATTTGTAAGAAAATCTGACAATAAACTTATTGGTAGCGGAGGAATCTATTTTAAGGAAGAGAGAGGCATGTTCACGGTGGGTTATAACCTGATGAGAGACTGCTGGAACCAGGGATATACAACAGAAGCAGTGGCAAAGATATTGGAGTTCGCTGTTAAGGATTTAGAGCAGACAAGATTGTTCGCCTACCACGCCAAGGAGAATCCCAATTCCGGAAAAGTTATGGAAAAGTTAGGGTTTCGCTATACAAAGGATACGGCATATGACAGTATGGATGGAAAAAGACATTTTGAAGCCAAGGAATATCTGTATGAAAGAACATCAAAACAAGTCTTATTATAGTATAATATGTCGCAATATGGTTGAATAACAAAGAATTATTTGGTATAATATACCTAAATATGGCGGATGGAGCATATTGGTTCAGTCTAAAATTGTTATTCAATAAAATTGCAGGGATTTTCCCAAAGCGGATAGGAGCAATTATGACAGATGATGCGGCAAGAAGCAAAGACAGAAGAGGGAATTATCAGGAGCTGGACAATATTTCATTAACAGAGATTATTAGTGTGGATTTTTTGCAGAAGTTTCAGGATGCATTTTCAAAGGCTATGGGAGTAGCAGGATTGACCACGGATGATAATGGTGTACCGGTTACACAGCCATCTAATTTCACGGACTTTTGCATGAAGCTTTCCAGGCAGACCAAGGAAGGTGCAAGAAGATGCAGAGAAAGTGATGCTTTCGGCGGTAAGGAAAGTGCAAGGACCGGTAAACCGGCAGTATATTACTGTGGCAGCGGCCTTATGGATTTTGGAGCACCCATTATCATAAATGGTAAGCAGATTGGCTCAGTTCTGGGAGGGCAGGTCCTGCCGGAGGCACCGCAGAAAGAGAAATATATTAAGATAGCGGAGGAAATAGGAGTAGATCCTGATGAGTATTTGAAGGCACTTGATAATGTAAAGATTGTCTCAGAGGAACAGCTAAGAGCTGCAGCAGATTTGTTATTTATTGTTACCAGTGAGATCTCTCAAATGGGTTATCAGAGGCTTATACTAAAAGGCGTTGTGGAAAAGCTCTACGACAGTGTAACCCAGATGATGTCCACTGTGGAAGAATTAACGGCTACAGCCACTAATGTAACGGAATACCAGTCTCAGTTGAACAATGAGATAAAGAATGTAAGTACGGTATCTGAAAAGATAGAGAAACTCTCGGAGAACGTGAAAGGTCTTGCGAATCAGACTAAAATGCTTGGACTCAATGCCTCCATAGAAGCTGCCAGGGCAGGAGAAGCCGGACGTGGTTTTGCAGTGGTTGCAAAAGAGATCAACCGTATGTCTGACGATTCCAGAAAAGCAGTTGATGGCATACAGCAATTTACTTCGCAGATTAACAACTCCGTAGCTCAGACTAGTGATATGAGCAGCTCCACCCTGGAAATTACCAGGCAGCAGGAAGAGGCTATGAAGACAATCGTTGAGTTTGTAGATGAGATAGTCAGTATGGCAGAAACGTTGAATAACCTTTCAAATTATCAGCATTCTGCGTTTGATTTTTAGATGAGTTTTATCTGGTTCGAATGAAAGGTAGAAATTCTGATAAAGTTGATTAATGAATAAGAAGAAGTACATAAAAAGACTTTGTGCGAAGTGAACCGTCTCCACAAAGTTAGATTGTTCAGGTCTAACTTTGTGGGGACATTTAAGGGTTTTTCCTCTCGTACAGAGTTTTTTTATTTTAAGGTATGAATGAAAATTTGTAGTAGCCAGCTATATTAGTTAAGGGAGATACTACAGTAAAATGGATTGAGATTAAAGTTTTTTGTAAATAGCATGAACCAGTTCTGCCTTAGAGCCAAGCACCATCCAAAGCTATGACCTGTCCGTTTAAATAATCGTTTCCGTCAGATAGTTGCCACACGAGTTCAGCTACTTCCTCTGTTCGCCCCATGCGGCCTGCCGGAATTTCCTCTTCCAAGGATTCTTTATCAGTAACGGATAAAAAAGAATTCATGGAGGTGTCAATGGCGCCGCAAGCTATGGCGTTTACCTGAATATTACTGGGCGCAAGTTCTTTTGCCAGTGCTTTTGTAAAAGCATTCATACCGCCTTTAGACGCAGAGTAGGCTACTTCGCAGGAGGCACCGCTGATGCCCCAAACAGAGGAGATATTGATAATTTTACCTTGCTTGGCTCGTATCATATCTGGGACGGCCTGATTACAGCAGTTATAAACGGATGTAAGATTGGAGGAGAGTATGGAATTCCAAGTATCAATATCCGTATCGGTAAATAACCCTACGTGAGAAATGCCAGCATTATTAACCAGTACATGTACTGGGCCAAAGGTTTTCCTGATTAGACCAAAGAGTTCTGAAACGGCAGCATTACTGCCCATATCACCCAAATAAGCCAAACAGGGCGAGCCAAGGCTCTCTACCTCTGCTTTGGTCCGCATCAGTTCGTTCTTATGGGTTTTGCCGGTTATAGCTATACGGAACCCTTCTTTGGCATAGCGCAAAGCAATCGCTTTTCCAATCCCTCTGGAAGCACCGGTTATCAGTATGGTTTTGGATTTCATAGGACCTCCCGAATTAACTTTATTGGTATAGATTATAGCTGAAAAGGACAAGGATTGCAAATCAATTGAAGCTCTGAATAGGCAGAACTGCAATTTAGACGCTTTATTAACAGCTTGCTGGAAGAGTTTGATATGAGAGAAATGCTTAATGTGTGAGGAGAAATTACATGTGAGAAGAGCTTATTATATGACTAGAGTTTAAAATGAGAGAAATGCTTAATGTGTGAGGAGGGATTACATGCGAATAGAACCTAGTATATTACATGATTTTAAAATGAGAGAAATGCTTACTGTGTGAGGAAATTTTAATATGAGAAAAGAGTCAAAAAGAGAGAAGTATCTAAAATGTGAGAAGAGCCTACGCGGTAGAGCCTAAATCGTTACTAGAACCTACTAGGTGGAGAGGTTACCAAAAAATATATATAGTATTTTTGAAATAGCGACAGATAGTTGTCGTTATTCCTATGTTATCTTCTTTAAAAAGGAGGTAATAAAAATGGGTTATTATGAGAATAAAGGATTGGCTATGTGTGGTCTGGCCTGTGTGTTATGTAGCAGTGAGGAATGTCCGGGATGTAAAGCCAAGGGATGTGACAATAGGAGTACCTGTGCTATTTATGCTTGTGCAGCAGAGAAAGAGTTGGAGGGGTGTTACCAGTGCAGCGAGTATCCTTGTAAGGAAGGAATCTTTCAAAATGTACGGGTGAGAGCCTTTAATCAATATGCAGGACAATTCGGAGAAAGAGCACTGCTGGAACGCTTACGGGAGAATTACAGCAATGGAATTCTCTATCATGACCCCCAGGGAGGAAAAGGGGATTATGACTGCCTGGATTCCGAGGATGAGATTATGGAGCTTCTGCAGTTTGGCAGCTGTAACCCTTATGAAAAATGTCCGGTATATGAAACGGAGCAATTTAAGCTTAGGCTTGTTACCAAAGAAGATGCGGAGGAATTACGGATATGTTACAGAGATTCAATGGTCTCAAAATTAATGAACAGAGATGGTTGTCCGCCGGAAGAGTTTGATTTTGCAGACAGAATGGAGCAGGTGATAGAGGGATGGCTTAATCAGGACTACGCCAATAGATATTTTATACGTTTTGCTGTCCAAGATAAACCAACAGGAAAGGTCATTGGAAGCGTTGAAACTTATGACAGGAAATATCAGAAGAAAAACCGGAATATTGGTGTCCTAAGAATGGATATTCTATCGGATTTTGAGAAAGAAAACTATTTAAGAGAGCTGCTTGAAATATCCAGCCACATATTTTTTGATATTTATCATAGTGAAATGGTATTGCATAAAGTAAAACCGGAGGCATTTGAGCGTTTAGCAGCCTCTGGTAAAAGTGGATTTGCACCGGTAGAGATAGAGGGCAGAGAACATTACTGGATGAGAAAAAGAGAGATATGAAAAGTGCATTTTCCTCTTGCCTACAAGAGCGAGCTGTGATAAAATACATCCAATACGAAAAGGCTATGACAGGGAAAAGTAACTGCTGCTTTGATAACAGAGAGAAGATGGTCGGTGTGAATCTTCATGAAAAAGTGCAGGGAAGGCGCCCTTAAGCTGTGGATTGAACGGGGAGACCCAAGTAGAGGCCAACGGAACTTCCACCGTTACCAGGGAAAGCGGTATAAAGTGTATACTCGTACCGTAATAGAGTGCAGGTTATCCTGAATTTAGGTGGTACCACGGACAGATATGTTCGCCCTAAGCAATTATTGATTGCTTAGGGCTTTTTTTATGCAATAGGGAAGGGAATCCATGTAATAGGTCAGGAGATTTTCCAATATTTCTAACCCTCCACTCCAGACGGAGAGTCCTACGAAAGAGCGACTATGCTCCTTTTTGGGAAAATTATATTGTGTGTTAAAGTGGGAATTGCTATTTGTGACAATTTATCAGATAACTGCCGGTAAAAGCTTATAATCATAAAGGGATCTTAACGCCTATAGTTTGTGACTCGTATTAAAAACCAATCAGAAAAAAGGAGGTTTTATTATGAAGAAATTTACAATGGAGGATTTATCAGCATATTGCAGTCAGTACGGATTTATTTTCAGGGGAAGTGAAATATACGGAGGGCTTGCCAATACCTGGGATTACGGTCCTCTTGGAACAAGGCTGAAGAACAATATCAAGGAAGCCTGGAGATATTATTTTATACAGTTAAGAGATAACAGTTACGAATTGGATTCGGATATTCTGATGAATCCCACTGTATGGGAAGCAAGTGGACATCTGGCAGGCTTTTCAGATCCTTTATTAGACTGTAAAAGCTGTAAAGCAAGACATCGGGCTGATAATCTGATAAATGAATATACAGATGAAATAAATGCGGATACCATGACCCAGGAGGAAATGCTTCATTATATACAGGAGAAGAAGATACCCTGTCCAAAATGCGGCAAATCGGATTATACGGATATAAGACAATTTAACCTTATGTTTGCCACACAGAGGGGAGTAACGGAAGATACTTCTGCCACTATATATCTGAGGCCGGAAAATGCCCAGGGAGAGTATGTAAATTTTCTGAATGTAATGAGGACCATGCGTACCAAACTGCCCTTTGGAATTGGTCAGATCGGAAAAGCTTTTCGAAATGAGATCACACCCGGTAACTTCACTTTTCGTACCATAGAATTTGAACAGATGGAATATCAGACCTTTTGTAAAAAAGGAGAGGATGAGGAGCTTTATGAGAATTTTAAAAACTATGGTATTTCGTTCTTTCAATTCCTGGGTTTAGACAGGGAGCATTTAAGGTTTCATGACCATGAAAAACTTGCCCACTATGCAAAAGCAGCCTGTGACATCGAATATCTCTTTCCCTTTGGCTGGGGAGAAATCAACGGTACCCATAACCGTACAGATTTTGACCTGACAAAGCATCAGGAGTATTCCGGAAAAAACCTTGAATATTACGAGGAAGAGACCAAGGAAAGGTTCATTCCTTATATTGTTGAATCCACCTATGGAGTAGATAGAGTCGTACTTGCGGTATTGCTGGAATCTCTTGCAGAGGAAGAACTGGATAAAGGAGACACCAGACTGGTGCTTCGCATTCCACCGGCTCTTGCGCCGATTAAGATAAATATCCTGCCTTTGATCAAAAAACGTCATGGAGAGAAGGCTACAGAAATATACAATGCTTTGAAGAAGAGATATATGGTAACCTATGACGATGCCGGAAATATTGGTAAACGATATCGTAGGGGTGATGCCATTGGTACACCTTATGCAATTACAATAGATGATGAGACCTTAGATGCAGGAGTTGTAACCATCAGAGACAGAGACACCATGACTCAGGTCAAGATGCCTTATACAGAGCTAAAGGACTATTTTGAGGGAGAATTTGATTTTGAGTAGCAGGTGATTGATGGATTCATAAAATAGATAGATTTGTTTGATGGATTATAATAATATTTAATAAGAACATACCGTATTATGATACATGTATTATGTACTATGCGATATGTTCTTATTGATAATTTGTGTCCTGGGGATGGGACATAAACTATGATGGAATATGCTCTATGAAACGGTTGAGGTAGTTGGGACCGGTGAGGATGGAAATCAAAATATGTTGAAGTATGGAATGAAAAAACATGGAATGAAAAAACATGAAATAAAAAGACATGAAATAAAAAGACATGAAATAAAAAGACATGAAATAAAAAATATGACATAGAAACATGAAACAGTAAAACACAAATACAATATTGAAAAAATACAAAATAAAAAAATGAGTGTCCATAACGAAGAATCTATTTTGTTAGGATGTCTGAAAGATAGGTCTTCACTAAATACGTGTCCATTGTTAGGGATACATTATAAAATATAAAATAGAAAAAATGGAAAATAGAAAAAGTATAGAATTCAAAAAACATAAAATAGAAAAAGATAGAAAAAAGTTTGAAGTATCAGATAAAGAAGTACCAAATATAATGAAGCAATACTTGCTTAAAGTGGAAATATATGTTATAATATTTTATAGGTTTTTTGCTTAATTTTTTTAAAATAATGCTACTATATTTAGTAAGAAATGAACGGTAGATATTATTGATTAATAATTATAATTATATCGCACTATCTAATTGAGTCTTAAATGTCTAAAATTAATATTATTCATTCTTGATTTACACTAAGTTAATTCTGCTTAACCAATTCCATTCAATTATCAAAAATTAATAGAAACAATTTAATTACATAGCTAATTTAATGTAAAAAAATCTCGAAATAAAACGATTATGAGTATAGTCATTTAAAACCCAATGTGGTAAAATTAGTAAAAAATATGAATGAAAAATAGAATAGTTCCAGACACAATGTTTGAAAATCAATAGCTAGAAAAAGATGAATAAGTGAAATAATATTACGTATTGAAGTATTTGATAGAGGTTTTCTATGTTCGAATAAGAATTATTTATATAAAACTATTCTATATACAATATAATTATTTTATACAAAAGAAAGAGGATGGAGGGACTATTATAATGACTACGAAAATACTAAAAAACAAAGGTATAAGCCTATTGCTAGTGTTAATAATTATATTTTCATGTATTATAGCACCAGTACAGCCGGCAACGGCGGCAGCAAGTAATAAAATTAAAATCTATAATTTTATCAAGCTGCTGGTACCTGCCGTAGGACTTGAAGCAGATACTACAGCCAACAGCCCTTATTTAAAAGCAGCATTAGCTGCCGGAATAGTTAAAGAAGGGGATTTCAAAGATTATAAAGCTGATCTAACAAGAGTGGATGCGGCTGTTCTTCTTAATCGTGCTGATGAATATTTAAATGGTGATAAAGTTGATCCGGAACTGTTGGCAGTTATCTTGGAAAAAAGGATCTCTGACATAAAAAAGATACCTGCAGGTAAAAGAGAAGCGGTAGGAAAGGTTTATGCAAAAGGTCTTATTGTTGGAAAAAGCAATGGAATGTACATACAGAATAGAGCGTTTAACGGATACGATTACTTGACTACTGCAGATGCAAAAAAAGTTGTATCTTTGCTTACAAACACAAAAGGCAGAGCAAAGTTAAGTCCAGATGGTCAGCTGATCCGAACAACGAACTTACCTAAAAATGCAAAAAGTTATCCCTATATCCTGGAAGCTTTCCCAAATTCCTTTTATGAAATGAAATACCAATATCAACTTGCTACATATACCTGGAAGCCAGTAGAAGGAAAAGACTATGCTTCGTCAGCTAAAATTACTACAGCGATGGATTCCTTAGAAATAGATAAAACAGGAATGTGTATCTATGTAGATGATTGGATGAAAAAAGTTGAGAATAATTTAAAATATCGTTTAAACGTTGATTACCGTACCATCAATAGTACCTGGGTAAATAATTTACGTAGTACTTATTTTGTATATAAAAATGAATCTTCTAATAAAAAAACAACAGATGATATAAAAGAATACATGAATTATGTGAAAAAAAATCAGATAGTAATTAAAAGTTCTGTGATATCCGTTGAACCATCTTCATTATATTTTGATCAAAGTTATAGAGTTAGAGCATATGTTAAATTTAAAATCTCTTTTCCAGGTGAAAAGAAGGTTCAGGAAGATTTATTTTTTGCAAGGCAGACAATATATTTACCAGGTTTAAGTAGAGATAAGTGGTTTGAAGGAATTTATGATATAGAACTTGCAACAGGTAATGGGAGTAGTAATGGAAGTGACTTTGCAATATTTGATGACTCACTAAATGACTATTATTACAAAGGAGAGTAAAGGAGATAGATGAAATACAAAAGAATTATAAGGGGATTAATGACTGTTTTATTTTCATGTATAGTAGTGCTATTAGTTCCATCTTTTATAGTTCGTGCTGCTGACGAAATACCAGATGTTAAATTTAATACTGAAACTGGAGAGTTTACATTTACAACAATAGATACAAAGGCTACTTCTGAAATTAGATGGAAAACAATAGGGTTTACAGTACGACGAGATGAAAGCAATGGGTTTCCAAGAAAAGATAAGGATTATGCCGTATTTAAACTAGAAAATGGTCAACAGCATTCTGTTCCTTATGGTGAGGATAAGTTAAGAGTTACCTTTACTTTTGACAAAGATCAGGTAAATAAAGCCTTCAGTAAGACGAAACTGGATGAAATCAAAGAAAATGATACCATATGGTTTAATGGGATTTTTCATACTGTGTATGGGGATAAGGAAAATACCTTTGAATATTTTAATCTGTCAGGAAAACCCTATGGAATTGCAACGGCAGAAACATGGAACAATCCGAATGATTTCAATGACCGTTTTGACTTACAAGTAGAATTTTCATACGGTTCAAAGAACAAAGAGCCAATTACGATTGAAAGACGTATTTATAGCAATGGTACAAGTACGCTACATGATACAAAAAACTATGCAACACAAATGAAAAATACAACTTTTACAACCAATAGTTCCAAAATCCCAGACCATATAGCTGGAACCAAATATTATCTTTACAGACTCTATTATGTTAATCTTCGAGATCCAAAGAAGAACGTAGGGAATCGTAAAACGGATATTAATCCCTATTTATCAGTAAGTGATTATGCTACAGCAATCAGTTATTTAAGAGATCGGGAATATACCGTTAAAGATAAAGGCCTTAAAATCGTTGCAATGTATCGTAAATTCAGTGAGAAACTCCCAAGTGAAACAGAGGACAATATGTCCAGGGAAGTTGAAATGATAGACCCTACAGCCGTCATTGCTGCGGATGCCAGGGGGGATGAATCTTTCGATGTACTGGAAGGAATCCCAGGGACTGAAAGTCTGTATGCCAATGTAAAAACAAATAAGTATCTTTCAGCCTATAACTTTATCAAAAAATCCGGAACAAAAGTCTATCCAGTAAATGTAACAAAGAATTATACGCTTACCTGGACAGAAAAGGATGAAAAGGGAAAGGAGTATGACAGGAGCTCTACCGTCCCGATCACGAAGACATATTACATTGAGCGTAAATATTCATACTGGTATATTGATGCTCTGGCGGTGTATGGACTTGATAAAGCGACAGTGATTAACGATGCTTTACCAGGTGGAACTTTAACAATGAATCCAACCGGCTATACTGCACCGACGGTCAGTTATACGAATTCTACCGAAGAAGCTGAACACCTGGTAACGCCTTTAAGAGATGGGGAAGTCAAAGAAATTAAACTACCAGGGGAAACCATCAATGGTGGTTCTGCAGAACCTTCCATCCCTACAGAAGACTGGAAGGAAAAAGCCGAAGCAGCCATTGCTAAAATCAAATGTAAAAATGATAAGCTGATATTCAATGGACAGACAATTATGGCAGATACTGAAAAAGAGGAGCAAACAGCGAATCCCATTGCAATTCCGGAAGGACAAGAGGAAATAGGGGAGAATGTTTTCTATAAATCAGGATTAGTAATACCTGGTACGTTAGCCAATGAAGAGTACTCAAGTGAAGGAAAAGTCGATTATAAACCCATTGTAACAATCGGCAATGAAACAGTATTTGAAATCGAAGAACAATATGAAATCAGTGATATTAACCCTGTGGTAGTACATACTCCGGTTGTATGTGATGGCATGGTTCAGGATAACAGGAAAGACAACCAGATGATTACACCGGATCCAGTTTATGCATCCCTGGTACTTGATAGACCCTTTTATGTAACGCTTCCCACAACCGGAAGCCACCGGGATATAAAAGGCTACGGATACCGAGATTATTCCAAATACATAGCAAGCAGGCAAGTTAAATTTGCATTTGATGTATACAAAGGCGGCTCAACTGCAGGTATTTACATTCCTAAAAATACCTGGACAAGCGTTGCCGAAGATACTTTGTTCTACGTACCTATTTGGGTTCCTGAAGGAAGGTATGAGATCCGGTACCGGAGCACAGCAATCAACGTAGCTGCGAATGATGGGTTAGAAAAAGTAGAAGACCTGGCAAATATAAGACTTGATAATTATGTGGCAGAAGATAACTCTATTGTTCAGATATCCGGAAGGATTTACGGATTAAATATCTACGATGTAACAGACTATCCTATTTGGGAAAAGGTCTTCCGCTTACCTAATTCCCTTAAAATGACCGGATTCAAATATACTGTTGGAACAAAAGATCAGAATGGCAACAGTAATGGACAGGATGCGAAATACACATTAACTATGGTTAATGGCAGCCATC